>DASTIZ010000314.1:0-23006 GCA_035717045.1 Chitinophagaceae bacterium | reverse complement strand
GGAAGCTCTTTTTGAAGAGCATGGCTATTAAATACATGGATCATTAAAAAAAATAGAATATATATGAAACGAATTGCTTGTTTGCTGATAATTTCCACAGTAGTAGTTGAAATTACCTCAGGGCAGTCAATAAAAAAGGGTAAATACGGAGATGGACCGGATAATATCCCCGTGGTGGGCGTTATGAAAGGGTTATCCGATGAACAGTTACTGGAAACGGTGCAAAAACAAACCTTCCGTTTTTTCTGGCATGGTGCGCACCCCGTAAGTGGTTTAGCATTGGAAAGAAGCAATACTGTTCTTGCAGAGCATTATTGGGATTATATCAATGAAGCCTGGGATGAACCCAACTTCAGCAAAACTAAATTTGGTCCTGATGCGGGTGCGATCGGCGGAACAGGATTTGGGATCATGTCAACCATCGTTGCAGTGGAAAGAGGTTGGATCGGGCGTGATACAGCTGTAAGAAGATTGATCAAGATCGCAGACTTTCTCATTAATGCAGATTGCTACCATGGCATTTATCCCCACTTTATGAATGGAACAACGGGAAAGACAATTCGTTTTGACAGGTTAGATGATGCCGCAGACATCGTGGAGACATCTTATTTGCTTATGGGCTTTTTGTGTGCAAGGGAATATTTTACCAGGGATACGCCAAGAGAAGTTTATTTACGAAAACGGATAAATCAAATGTGGGGAGCTGCAAACTGGAACTGGCACACAAATGGAGAAAAAAAATTATACTGGCACTGGAGTCCTAACAATGGTTTTGATATGAACTTCCCGGTTTGGGGATGGAATGAATGCCTGATCACGTATATCATGGCGGCTTCCTCGCCAAACAAAGGGATTTCGAAGGAGGCATATGACGGCACATGGGTTGGCAGTCTTGGATTTAAGAATGGAAAAGAATATTATGGTTATGTGTTACCATTAGGTAATTATGATAAAGACAAAGGTGGCCCCCTGTTTTTTGAACAATATACGTTCCAGGGAATTGATCCGAAGGGACTGAAAGATTCCTTAGGTAATGATTATTTTTTGCAGGGAAAAAATCACACACTTATCAATCGTGCTTACTGCATTGAAAATCCAAAAAAATACAAAGGATATAATGACAAATGCTGGGGTTTAACAGCTGGCGATAGTTATAAGGGTTATGTAGCTCACAGCCCCCATCCTGACAATGACAAAGGTGTGATCCAACCAACAGCTGCTATTGCATCCATGCCTTTTACCCCAAAGGAAAGTATGGAAGCATTGAGATATTTCTATGAACAACTGGGTAATAAGATATGGAGCAAATATGGTTTTGTGGATGGATTCAGTATACACCATAACTGGTATGCAAAATCTCATCTGGCAATTGACCAGGGACCGATCGTCACCATGATCGAGAATCATCGTACTGGATTACTGTGGAAACTTTTTATGAAGATACCTGATGTACAAAATGGATTGAAGAAACTTGGGTTCTCAAGTCCTTACATAAAATAAAAACCTATAGTTATGAGTATTACTATTTCAAGACAAAAATTTTTGCAATACACCGCTGCTGCCGGCGCGGCTGCATTGTTATCGTCGCTGGAAGGTCTTGCACTCGAAACACCGCAAAAAAAACTGCGTGTTGCCTTGATCGGTTGCGGCAGTGTTAGCAATCGTTATATACCACACCTGCAAACATCTTCATTGATCGAGATTGTCAGCCTTTGTGATATCAAATATGACAGGGCGGTCAACCAGAATAAGCAATACAATGTAAATGCTAAAACATATCCAAACATCGATGCGATGCTCGCAGGGGTCCCCTTTGATATGATGGTAACAACAACTGATATGCAGGTGCATGGGGCATTAAATAGAAAAGCATTGATGGGAGGCAAGCACGTATGGAGTGAAAAGCCAATGGCCAATACATATGCAGAAGGCAAAGCGCTGTATGATCTTGCAAAAAGTAAAAAACTGAGGATCTGGGGTGCGCCTGCGGTAGTCAATAGCCCACAGTTTGAATATATGAGTAAGGCGATCCAGGAAGGAAAGCTGGGCAAGCTCGCAAGTGCACATGGACAATATGGTCACACGGGTCCTACCTGGGCTGCATTCTTTTATGAAAAACTTGGCGGCAGCATGCCCGATCTCGGTGTATACAATATGGCCACATTAACCGGATTGCTTGGCCCGGCAAAATCTGTAATGGCCATGCTAAGTATCGTGAAGCCAGACAGAACCGTAGATGACAAAGGAAAAATAAAAGTGGAAGCAGAAGACAACGCGCATGTTCTGATGGAGCATGCAAACAATGTATTAAGTCATGTAATGTGTGGTTTTAATTATTTTGACCCGCATGGTCATGAAGCAGGCAATCAAACATTACATTCCATACAGATCTATGGGGACGCTGGTAATATGCGATTGATCGGTTATGATTGGGAAACCAATGGCGTTATAATGGATACATCATGGGATAAGCCGCCGCAGTTGGTTGCTACGGATAAAGGGAAGTATGTGTGGCAGGAAGGTGCCACCGTTGTTGGCGAAGCCATGTTGAAAGGAATTGAGCCACGCATCAATGCAGAGCATGCTTTGCATGTGCTCGAAGTGATCGAAGCTGCAAGAAAATCGCAGCAAACGGGAACAAGAATAAAATTAAAAAGTAAATTTCCATGGCCGATAGTAAAATAAGGCTCTTTGGAAGCACAGTTATTCAGTTAAACGTCTTACCCCGGAGGGGTAACCTGTTTATAAATAAACGACGAATTTTTTGGATAGACTCCCTCGGAGTCGCCTCAACGCAGCGGCTCCGTAATCGTTGGCATAAATAGATGAGCAAACACTTAGAATATAAAAACATTGTGATTATCGGCGGTACCACCGGTATTGGATTATCTGCAGCAAAAGCATTTATTGCTGAAGGAGCAAAGGTTGTTGTAGTGGGAAGGAATCCCGATAGCGTGTCACAGGCAAAAAAAATACTGGGCGAAAATTCGGAAGCCCTTTCTGCTGATGCCACACATCCCGAAACCGCAGAAAATTCCATTCTTACCTGTATAGAAAAGTTTGGCAGTTTTGAAGGATTGTATCATGTTGCCGGTGGCAGTGGAAGAAAAATGGGTGATGGCCCTTTGCATGAACTGACATTAGATGGCTGGAATAAAACAATGGAATTGAATCTCACTTCGCTTATGCTTTCAAATAAAGCCGCAGTTAATAAATTTCTCGAATTAGAAAAAGGCGGAACGATTCTAAATATGAGTTCCGTGCTTGGCTTTTCGCCATCGCCAAAATATTTTTCTACGCATGCGTATGCAGCAGCAAAAGCTGCTATCATCGGTTTTAGTAAATCTATTGCCGCCTATTACGCTAAAGATGATATACGCATTAATGTTATTGCACCGGCATTGGTAGAAACGCCAATGGCGCAGAGAGCAGCGAACGATGAAGAAATCCTTTCATTTATTAAGATGAAGCAACCATTAGACAAAGGAAGGATCGGAAGACCGGAAGATGCCGATGGAATTGCCGTTTATTTTATGAGTGATCAATCAAAGTTTACAACGGGACAGGTAGTTGCAGTGGATGGAGGATGGACCTTGAGTGAAGGATGGCCCCATCCCGACCTTCCCCAATAGGGAAGGCCATCAACGCACAAAGTCAACTTATTTAGAGTGTGTAATAATAATTGGAGTGATTATTTAATGTTGAATAGCGAGTTGAAGTTGATATGGAAGATAATTTGATTAGAGATAATCCGAAGCACGGCTCCTTCCCCATCGGGGAAGGAGATCGAGGAAGGGGCTTTGCAATCGGAATAGATCTTGGAGGTACAAGAATAAAAGGTGTCGCCATTGATGGGGAAGGAAATGTTCTGCATCAAAGTTATACACCTACCAATGATGGCGAAGGGGAGATTTGGAAAACAGCTGTTGCAAAAACCGTGGATGACCTAAAGCAGAAATTAAACATTCAAAAAACTGCAATTGGAATTTCTGCACCGGGTTTGCCGAATAAAGACAATACAACGATTGCTTTTATGCCAGGGAGGCTGGAAGGTCTGGAGAATTTTATTTGGAAAGACTATTTGAAATGCCCGGCCTTTGTTTTAAACGACGGCGTAGCTGCCCTGGTTGCAGAAGCAAAAACCGGTGCCGCAAAAGACAGTACAAATGCGATCATGGTAACATTAGGCACGGGAGTTGGTGGTGCTTTGTTGATCAACAGGCAACCGTACCAGGGATCATTCAATAAGGCAGGACATATCGGTCATATGGTGATTGACAGCACCGGCGATGCGGATGTAACAAATATGCCCGGAAGTTTGGAGGAATGTATTGGGAATTGCACCATAGAAAAAAGAAGTAAGGGAAAATTTAGTTCTACCCGTGAATTATTGCAGGCCAGTAAAAATGGTGATGAATGGGCAAAGCAAATATGGCTTACATCGGTGAAAAAACTGGCGATCGGTTTAGCATCAGCAAGTAATTTTATCTCACCGGATACGATCGTGGTCGGTGGGGGAATTGCAGAAGCCAATGACGATCTGTTTGTACCATTGAATAAATGGTTTGATGAATTTGAATGGCAACCGGGAGGGATCCGGCCAAAGATCGTCAAAGCAGTACACGGCGACCTGGCGGGAGCCATCGGGGCAGCTTGCTTTGCTTTGATAAAATAAATTATTCGTTCAGGGGTACAGGTAATCCTGAATGCCTTGGATATTTCAAAAGCAGAATAGGGATGAATCAATCCTATATAAGAAACTTAATCGCCAATTATAAACAAGGTTTCAGCCTTGAACAGGCTTTTTATACCAGCAATGACGTGTTTGAAGTGGAGTGGATTTCTATTTTTAAGAGGCATTGGTTGTATGCAGGCAATACTGCTCAAATACCCAAACCCGGTGATTATTTTCTTTATCATTTGCAAGACAATTCCATAATTATTATCCGGAGTAATAATAATGAGGTGCATGCGCTTTATAATACATGCAGGCATCGGGGCTCTGCCATTTGCCTGGATGATACCGGGCATGTTGCAAAACTTATTTGCCCTTATCATCAATGGGTTTATGATAAAGATGGCACATTATTAAATGCACGGATGATGCCGGATGATTTTGATAAAGAGAATTATGGGTTACACACAGCACATGTACAAGTTGTGGAAGGATTGATCTTTATTTGTTTGGCTGAAACCGCTCCTGATTTTGGGCCGATCCAAAAAAGTCTTTCTCCCTATTTGAAACCCTACAAGATCAACGAGGCAAAACTGGCTTGCATTAAGAATTATACGTTACATGCAAACTGGAAATTAGTAGCAGAAAATTTCCGTGAATGTTATCATTGCGGTGGTGCTCACCCGGAATATTGCAACGCTGTCATTGGCGCCAACCTGAGGGAGGATACAAATGAATTAACCCTTGCCAGGCAAAAAGTATGGAATGAAAAAGGATTGGAAACAAAGCTTGTTGAAGTAACAGAAGGAACCACGACTTATGCTATTCGTTATCCATTACGTCCCGGCATTGAAAGCTATAGCGTGGATGGAAAAAAAGTTTCGCACCCAATGGGTTTGCATAAAGATCATGATGCAGGCGTGGTAGGCCTGGTCAATTATCCAAACTTCTGGATGGATGCGGTGAGTGATTATATATGGACAATGCGTGTTACGCCGGTCAAACCATCAACCACCGATGTACAATTTTGCTGGTTAGTTGATGCACAGGCAGTAGAGGGAAAAGATTATACGATTGAGAGGTTGACCGAATTTTGGGAAATAACGGGCGATCAGGATGGGAAGCTATGTGAAAATAATTTTAAAGGCATACTCAGCGATGCCTATAGTCCGGGGCCCTATGCGCCTGTTGAAGACCAGGTGGTCAATTTTGTTGACTGGTGTGTAAAACAGTTAAGAGTCGCCGTTCATGATGAAGTAACCGTATAACCCGGGTTTTTCTTCATAAATAGAGTGATGCTGAGCGCAAGTGCTCCCACAATTCCTGCATTAACCAAAAATATCTCGGCGATGGTTATTCCATTACTGAGCAAGAAGCCTGTCCAATAATTTCCTGCGATTGCCCCGATGCCAAAATAAGCAGCATATAAAAGTGACTGACCGGTTGCAAGCCAACGTTCATCTACCAATTTATTTACATACTCAACACACACCACCCAGAAAAGACTCCAGGAAAATCCATGCAACAGCTCAACAGGCAAGGTGGCGACCGGGTTTTTGATAAAATAATACAACGTCATCCTGATAGCCGTGGCCAGCACGGTAATAATCAACGTTGTTTTCAACCCGAGCCGTAAAATGATCCTTGCGGAAAAATAGAAAACCGGCAATTCACATAATCCCTGGAATGATAAACCATAGCCAACCAACGAATCTGTTGCACCATTGCCTTTGAGATAAGCTGAATAAAAATTCCAAATAGTAGTAGCACCTAATGACACAACGAATACACAGAACAGTAATAACTGCAATGATGGGTTTTTAATTACAGACCACACATTTCCATAAGCGGGGGCCTGGCTTTTCTCACGCACCTCATTTTGAAGGAAAAAACAAAAAATAAATGCCAGCAACATGGTAACTGATGAAACCATGAAGATTACTGTGATATCGATCGCATCAATTACCTGACCTGTTATAATCGTGGTGAATGCAAAACCCGCAGCGCCAAAAAACCGTAAGCTGCCGTAAGAAAACCTGGGATTGTGTTTTGCGATTTGTAATGCCATGCTATCCAGCACGGGTTGAATAGTATTGTAGAACAATGACATGATAACCGTAACAATGATGAGACCGGTAAAATCAATGTCCCGTAAATATCCCAGGTAGCTTATTGATGCCAGCAGGGTAGATAACAACAGGGTTCTTTTATAGCCAAGTTTGTCTGCAAGAAACCCATAAACTGGTTGCACCACAAACATCATGACCGGAGTAATGCTGAGAATTAGTGCGCTTTGCGTTTCTGTTAATCCTTTATAAACACAGTAATCAAATAGTTTGGGAAGCCAGGCGCCTGTGCAACAGAACACCAAAAAGTAGATCACCCGAAGTGCAGTTGCCTTTGACATTAACGAGCTTTACTTAACAAAGATGCCGCTTCATCATCAACCAGTACAAAGCCATTTTCATGTCGTTGCATTATACTTGCCGGAAAATTCTCAGTGACCGGGCCTTCGACCGTTTTCTTTATCACCTCTGCTTTCTTCGATCCATTGGCCATTAAGACGACCTTTTTTGCTTGCAATAGCTGTTTAAATCCAATTGTAATCCCTTTACTAAGTTCCACCTCCTCCGTGAAATACTTTTGTCCTACAGATTTTGTTATTTCATCCAATTCTATGACATGTGATAGGTTGTCGAAAGAAGTTCCGGGTTCGTTAAATCCAATATGACCATTCATACCAATGCCAACGACCATAACATCAATACCGCTTTTTTCATCAATGAATTTGTCCATTTTTACACATTCATTTTTCAGATCACTGGCAAGTGCATCAAATAAGAAATATTGGGAAGGTTGTAATCCCAAAGGACCAATTAGCATATGTTGAAAAAAATAATGACAGCTGCCGGAATTAGTCGGGGGAAGACCCACCCATTCATCCAAACCGATAAATGTCATTTTTGAATGATCGATGTTCCCTTCTTTTAGTTTTTTGACCAATAACCCGACGGTTAATTTTGGAGTATCACCTGAAGCAAAACATAGAACAAGCGATGGTTTGTTTTTTATTGAATTGGCAATTTCGCTGGCAGCAAAATCAGATAATTCATGGTAATTTTTAAAGCGTTTAAGTTCCATGTTCAAGGGAGAAAAATTTAAGCTGAAAAGTTATAAAAATCTTACTGGAATTCAACAAATTATCAACCTTTTTAATAACTTCATTCTCCCCGGAAACTTGCGGGTAAAGTTGAACAAAAATGAATCTCACGGAAGAATATTTAAATAAATGCCAGGGCATCATTAACAGGATCAAAGGACAGCAAAATCAAATTCAACAAGCAGCGGAATGGTTTGCTGCTTCAATTCTTTCAGGAAGAGTTGTGCATGTTTTTGGGAGTGGTCATAGCCGGGTGATGGTAGAAGAAATGTGGCCGCGTTATGGCTCTTTTCCCGGCTTTAATCCTATTGTTGAATTATCACTCACCTATCACAACAATGTTGTGGGTGCAAATGGACAGCGACAAGCTATGTATCTCGAGAATGTGTCGGGTCTCGCAGAAAGAATACTGAGAAATTTTGGTTTGGATAAAAAAGATGCTGCCTTGATTATTTCATCAAGCGGGTGTAATCTTGTTCCAATTGAAATGGCTGAACTATTTCAGCAAAAAGGAATCAAGGTTGTTGCAATCGTGACTAAAGAGCATTTGGAAAAGAGCAAAAGCAAAAGAGCTGATGGCAAAAAACTTTCTGACTTTGCCGACCTGGTGCTCGACAGTGGTGCACCTGCCGGTGACTCCATGATCAGAATTGATAACCTTGAAACACCTGTATCACCCGGCTCAACCGTTGGGGGTATTATGATCATTAACAGCATCAAGGCGGAAGTAGCAAGACGATTGACGGAAGCCAATCAACCACCAAAAGTATTAACGGCAGCAAATGTGATCGGGGCAGAAAAAGCCACAACAATATTTGAAGCTGCTTATGATGAACATGCTCATAGAATGGCGGAATTATATAAGAATGCAGGCAAGTAAAACCCCCTGTCCCCCTAAAGGGGAGACTTAGGTGGTAATGTTTATTGTTTCATGGCAACAGCTTTAAACAATAAGCCCTTCAATCTTTCAGAAATATCAAAACTCCCCTTTAGGGGATGGGGGTATATATGTATTCAAAACCAATCAGAACAACTGTAGTAGGAAGTTACCCCTTCCCCGGTTGGCTGGAATTTGCGTCGCAAAATTTGAACAAGTTTGGAGCCGCCGATATCGAAGAAATGATAGAAGATGCGGTGATCGCAGCCATTCATGATCAGACGGTGGCTGGCCTGGATGTAATCACCGACGGGGAGCAGACAAGGCTTGACTTTAATTTATCTTTCTATGGTTTTATAAAAGGAATTGAAAATAATGAAACGGAAACCAGGAAATTCGGCCCCCCGGCACATGATCAGCGCGGAAAGCACAACATTGTATCTGAATTAACTGCTCCAAATGGTTTAGGCGCCGTTAAGGAATTTCAACGGTTAAAAAAACTAGCTCCTGCGGGTCCGGTATTAAAAGCAAGTGTGCCCGGACCTTATACACTTAGCGGGCGGCTTTTACCAAATAGTAAATACAAAAATCGCTTTGATATAACGGAGGCATTACTACCCATCATACGTAGTGAACTGGAAGCACTGGTGGTGGCAGGTTGTGAGGAAATAACAGTCGATGAACCTTCCATGAGTTGTTATGCTTACAAGGAAGATACCAAGCGATTTGTTGATATCTTCAATCGCACGGTGAAACCAATTGTTGGCAAATGCAATCTCAGTACGCATTTATGTTTTGGAAATTTTAAAGGGAGACCTGTGGGCTATCGCAGCATCAAACCGATGCTGCCTGACTTCCTGGATATGACAGTTGATGAGATCCACATTGAAATGGCCAACCGTGAATTTGCGGAGATCGAATTGCTGAAGCCATTTGCCGAAAAGATGCATGTAGCTGTCGGAATTATTGATGTAAAAAATTATTACATAGAATCAGTGGATGATGTAGTGGAACGGATAAATAAATGTTTGAAATATGTGCCGGCAGAAAAATTATCCGTGGCTCCTGATTGCGGGTTGAGCCAAACAGCACGGTGGGCAGCCAGGCAGAAATTGGTGAATATGGTGAAGGGAGCCAGGAAAGTCCGGGAAAGCTTATAGTCGATAGTTTTTAGTTTATTGTATTTACGTTGAAGTAGCGATGCTTATCAAGGCAATGAAAAAAGATGAAGAACTAATAGCGGAAATGGACTCGCTGGTAAATGATGAGGTTCATTTTCACCTGTGGTGGCTAGGGCAAAGCGGATTTTTATTGCAATGGAAAGGAAAAAGGGTGTTGATTGATCCGTATCTCTCAGATTCTTTGACAAAAAAATACCTGGACACGGACAAACCGCATACCAGGATGAGTGAACTGGTAGTGAAACCCGAGATGCTAAAAAACATTTCTGTCGTCACCTCCAGTCATAATCATACCGATCACCTGGATGCAGAAACATTGATCCCTGTTTTGAAAAACAACCCGGGAATAAAATTTATTATTCCAGAAGCAAACAGGGATTTTGTGGCGGAAAGAATAAAGTGTGATAAGAATTTTCCAATTGGATTAAATGACCGGCAATCTGTAACCGTTGATGGGTTCACGCTTCATGGCCTACCGGCCAAGCACAATGAAATAGAAAGAGATGGGAATGGCAATAGCAAATACATGGGGTATGTGATTGAATTTGGCAAATATAAGGTCTACCACAGTGGTGACACTCTTTGGTATGATGGAATGGTTGACGTGTTACAACCTTTCGCAGTCGATGTCGCTTTGTTACCGATCAACGGAAATAAACCTGAAAGAAAAGTGGCCGGCAATTTAGACTGCAGGGAAGCTGCGACTTTGGGAAAAGCAATTGGCGCTGGTTGTGTAATTCCATGCCACTATGATATGTTTAGTTTTAATACGGCGGATGTAAGTGAGTTTATAGAGGAAGCAGAAAAGATCCATCAGCCTTATCAGGTTTTGAGGATTGGAGAACATTTTCTTTATAGTTAAAAATTAATATGAACAGGTTTTTTTCATCAGGCCCCTTATGGGAAAACAGCGGGTTATTACTGATAAGAATAATATTTTCTGTTTTCCTGGTTATTCATGGCATCGAAGTTTTTGATTCCGAAAAAATGAAAGGTTATACAACCTGGGATACATTTAAGACATCGGCAATGATGCCTTATGTGGGAAAAGCAGCAGAGCTGATTGCCGGTATCTTGTTATTTTTTGGATTATTTACAAGGTTGGCTTGTTTGATCACAATTGGCACATTCGCATACATTACATTTTTCATTGGCAATGGAAAATTCTGGATGGATGATCAGCACCCATTCCTGTTTGTGATGCTTGCATTGGTTTTCTTTTTTACAGGTGCAGGGAAATTTAGTTTGGATAACAGGTTATTTAAATAAAGCTGAGTCGCGCGTCGCACGCCTGAGAAGACCCGTACCCCCATGCTGAAAATTGAACGGGACGATGAACGGAGCGTCGCAACGGAAGTTCAATAGTAGTAATACAGATGACAACATAAAAAATGCCAGACACTACCCGGGTAAATATTAATACAAAAGGAATTGACTCGAACACCTACGATGCCATAGTGATCGGCAGCGGTATCAGTGGTGGTTGGGCTGCAAAAGAATTATGTGAAAAGGGCCTGAAGACATTAGTTCTTGAACGCGGAAGAAATATCGAGCACAACAAGGATTACCCGACGGCCAATCTTTCCAAATGGCAACTGCCACATCGTGGCGAGATAACACAGGAGACAAGAAAAGATAACCCGCTGATCATTAAAGCGGGAGGATATGACGAAGCTACTCAGCACTTTTTTGTAAAAGATGCCGACCATCCATACATCCAGGAAAAACCTTTTGACTGGATCCGTGGCTACCAGGTCGGCGGCAAATCACTTACATGGGGACGTGCCTGCGCAAGATGGAGCCCGTACGATTTTACTGCTCCAACCCGGTATGGTTATGGCGAATCATTTCCCATCGGTTATGATGACATCAAAGATTGGTACAGCCATGTAGAAAAGTTTATTGGTGTTTGCGGCAGTAAAGACGGCATTCCTTCCATGCCGGATGGAGAGTTCCTGACGGCTTATGAATTAAATGCGGTTGAAAAACATTTCCAGCAAATCATCAAAGAAAAATTCAATCGTTATTATGTCTCGGGTCGATGGGCCCATATCACGGACCCGCAGCAAATTCATATTGACCAGGGACGAACGCAATGTCTCAACAGGAATGCTTGTATGCGTGGTTGCCCGTTAGGCGGTTATTTCAGCTCGGTGAGCAGCACACTGCCGTGGGCGAAAAAGACAGGTAATCTTACCGTTCGCCCCCATTCGGTAGTGCATTCAATAATTTATGATGAACAAAAACAAAGAGCAACCGGGGTCAGGGTGATCGATGCCAATACGAAAGAGGCAAAAGAATTTTATGCAAGTATCATTTTTGTAAATGCTTCTGCACTGAACACCAATCTCATTTTATTGAATTCTGTGTCGAATCGTTTCGCCACTGGTCTCGGCAATGATAGCGGTGTATTGGGTAAATATATTTGTTTTCATAACTACCGCGGAAGTATGTGGGGTTATGTGGATGGATTTGAAGACAGGTATTACAACGGCTACAAGCCTGTTGAATGTATTGTGGCCAACTTCCGGAACGTTGAAAAAATAGATACTGACTTTTTTGGCGGTTATGTTGTTTATTCCGGCGCCGGGAGAGAAATGTTCAATGCGACAATGGATCCTGCAATTGGCGCCACCTATAAGGATGCCATGAGTGAGCCGGGTAAATGGACGATATATATGTATATGCAGGGTGAAACGATCCCAAAAGAGACCAACCACGTAAGACTGAGCAACGACAAAAAAGATCAGTGGGGTATTCCCTTACTTATTACTTCTGTTGGCTATGATGATAATGATGAAAAGATGGTGAAAGATTTTTTAGAACAGGGAAAGGCAATGCTGGAAGCCGGTGGTGTGAAAGAGGTAAACATGTATGATAATCACCAGGCACCAGGACTCGATATACATGAAATGGGTGGTGTTCGCATGGGAAACGATCCAAAAACATCCATGCTGAATGAATGGAACCAATTGCACCATTGCAAAAATGTGTTTGTAACGGATGGGGCATGCATGACAAGCACCGGGAGTCAGAGCCCATCAATTTTATATATGGCATTTACGGCAAGAGCTGTTAATCATGCTGTGGAAGAAATTAAAAAAAGAAATCTTTAAACCAGGATTGTATGATTAAAAGGATTATGAGGAAGTTAATTGGAATACCAGCTTCATCGCTCCAATTAAACATTCTTGCGACGCGCAGCCTGCCCAGAGTAATATCGAAGGGTTCAGCTGGATCAAATCTTTTCGGCAAATGCTGCAGAATCTTTTTGCTTTTCACTTTTCATGTTTCACTTTTCACGACAAACAGTTCGGCACAACAAAGAACATATTGCAATCCCATCAACATAGATTACGGCTACACTCCTATTCCAAATTTTTCGCAGTGGGGAAGACACCGGGCCACTGCTGATCCTGTAATTGTATTGTATAAGGATGAGTATTATCTGTTCAGCACAAATCAATGGGGTTATTGGTGGAGCAGCGATATGTTGAACTGGAATTTTATTTCAAAGAAATTTTTGCGGCCGTGGAATACCGGGACTTATGATGAACTCTGCGCTCCGGCGGTTGGCATTATCGGCGACACGATGATCGTCTTTGGCTCAACTTATACAGACAAGTTCACCATCTGGATGAGCACCAATCCGAAAGCAAATCAATGGAAACCTTTGGTTGATTCATTTGAGATCGGTGGCTGGGATCCATCATTTTTTACTGATGATAACGGGCGGCTATATATGTATAACGGGAGCAGCAACCGTTTTCCGATGTATGGTATTGAACTAAACAGGAAAACTATGGATCCCCTTGGTACAAGAAAGGAAATGTATTTATTAGAGCATTGGCGTTTTGGCTGGCAACGCTTTGGTGAACATATGGACAATACTTTTCTGGATCCCTTTATTGAAGGTTCTCATATGACAAAATATAAAAACAAATATTACCTGCAATACGGAGCTCCCGGCACAGAATTCAGCGGCTATGCAGACGGCTTGTTAGTTGGTAATGACCCGTTAGGTCCATTTGAAGCGCAGTCCGATCCCGTAAGCTATAAGCTCGGCGGTTTTGTTCGCGGTGCCGGTCATGGTGCCACGTTCCAGGATAAACACAAGAATTATTGGCACGTATCAACAACAGTTATTTCTGTAAAAAATACTTTTGAAAGAAGGTTGGGCATATGGCCGGCAGGTTTTGATAAAGATGATGTCATGTGGTGCAACACGACATTTGGAGATTATCCGCATTATTTACCATCCCTTGTTGAGAATTCCCAAACAAATAAAGATATTTCAAAAAGCGAGTTAGGTGCGCCGGTGGGCTCCCCTTACGGGGGAGGTCGGTCCGAAAGGACTCCTTTGGAGGAAGGGGCCTCAAAATACTTTACCGGCTGGATGCTGCTCAACTTTAATAAACCCGTCCAGGTATCATCGACATTGGGTGGCTATGTGCCAAATCATGCGGTAGATGAACTGGCAAAAACATATTGGAGTGCCACAACAGGGAATTCCGGCGAGTGGATACAAACAGACCTTGGAAAAACCTCAACGGTAAATGCAATTCAGATTAATTATGCTGACCAGGACGTTTCATTTCCCAAAGAAATGGACAGCATCTTTCTTGGCAAAACAATTGGCTTATACCACCAGTATAAGCTCTATTACTCAACTGATGGAAAAAAATGGAACTTGTTGGTTGATAAAAGCCAGAATAAAAAAGATGTGCCGCACGATTATGTAGAATTGGAGAAACCGGTGCAGGCAAGATTTATCAAACTGGAGAACATTCATATGCCAACCGGTAAATTTGCCATCAGCGGATTCAGGGTTTTTGGAAATGGCAATGGTGCAAAACCAAATGCTGTTGAAGGATTCATTGTTTTGCGAACAGAAAAAGATAAACGCAGTGCCTTTATTAAATGGAAACCGGTTGATAACGCATTTGCCTATAACATTTATTATGGCACGCAGCCCGATAAATTGTATACAAGCATCATGGTACATGCCAATAATGAATACTGGATGAAATCAATGGATTCGCAAAAGACATATTACTACTCCATCGAATCCATCAACGAGAATGGCGTTTCAGAAAGGTCAAAGGTTATCGATGTAAAATGAAATACTGTTTACCCATATTTCTTTTTATTCTTTTTTCTTGCAAAGAAAAAGGCCAGGAGGCAACAACTGTCGCACAGCCACCATTCTGGAATGATATTCAGAATTTCAAAAAACAGGATTCAAATTCCCTTCCTCCAAAAAACGCGATCCTGTTTATTGGTAGTTCTTCTTTTACGATGTGGAAAGGAGTGCAGGATTCTTTTCCTGGATATACCATTATCAACAGGGGTTTTGGAGGCTCTACCTTAATGGACCAGATCCACTATGAGAATGATGTTATTTTTCCTTATCAGCCGAAACAAATTGTTATTTACTGTGGCGAAAATGACCTGGCTTCATCCGATACCGTTTCTGCAGGGATGGTGTTTGAGCGATTTAAAATCTTATTTAACGGGATCAGGGCTAAACTTCCGGATATACCCATTGCATTTGTTTCGCTCAAACCGAGCCCAAACAGGCGACACCTGATTGACAAGATGAGGACGGCCAATGTCCTTATCCGCGATTACTTAGCCACACAAAAAAATGCTGAGTTCATCGATATTCATTCAAAGATGCTGAATGCGGCAGGACAACCCATACCTGACATATTTCTGGAAGACAGCTTACACATGAATGAAAAAGGCTATGCTATCTGGACAAGAGAAATACAACCACATTTATTAAAATGAAAAATCACAGTATCAAAATATGGCTTGTCGTAATGATAGTGTTTATAATATCCTGTAAGCAGGAACCGGCAATAACCAAGATCGCATTTGGCAGTTGTGGCTGGCAGGACGAGCCGCAACCGGTGCTTGCCATGGCAGCCGAACAAAAACCCGACGCATTTATCTTTTTAGGTGACAATATTTATGGCGATACCGAAAACATGGATACACTGCAGGCGAAATATAACAGGTGGGGCGCACTGGAAGAATTTAAGAAATTGCAAAGCGCCACTAAGATCTTTGCCACATGGGATGATCATGATTATGGATGGAATGACTCGGGCAAATGGTATCCTTATAAAAAAGAATCAAAAGAAATTTTTTTAAAATTCTTTAATGAACCGGCAGAAAGTGAACGAAGAAAACATGAAGGCATCTATACAACTGAATACATAAAGTCGGGTCATAAAACGATACAGGTGATATTGCTTGATGTGAGGACATTCAGGAATAACTTATTGCTTTATGATTCATCTGCAAAACTGCCCAGAGAACATTATTTTTATAAACCTGATTATATCCCGCATGTTTCATCCGACAGCACATTATTAGGTGCAGAACAATGGAAATGGCTGGAAGCCGAGTTAAGTAAACGCGCGGATCTTCGGTTGATATGCAGTGGTTCCCAATTCAGCATAGAGTACAATGGTTATGAGGCCTGGGCCAATTTTCCTCATGAGCAAAAAAGAATGCTGGACCTGATAAAGAAAACAAGGGCAAGCGGAGTGATCTTTCTTACAGGTGATGTTCATTATGCTGAAATATCTAAACTCCGTGAAGACGGCCTGTATCCCATTTATGATGTAACAGCAAGCGGAATTACTTCCACCTGGGATTTTGCCACGTTAAATAAGAACCGGATCGAAGGACCCATAATGGATAATCATTTTGGCTTATTGACAATAGAATGGCAGGACGATCCCGTGATTAAGATGGAGATCATTGATAAATACCGGAACAGCAGGGTGGAGTATACGATACGGAGAAGTGAGATCAGCTTTTAGAGAACTCATCGAATCGTTGGGGATTGCTTCGGCCTTGACTAATAGATTGCTTCGGCCTTGGTGAATAGAGTGCTTCGGCCTTGGTGAATAGATTGCTTCGGCCTTGGTGAACAGATTGCTTCGGCCTTGGTGAATAGATTGCTTCGGCCTTGGTGAATAGATTGCTTCCGCCTTGGTGAACTATTGTTGTTGGTGCACCTGAATGGGCGGCCTCGCAATGACAGCGGCCTCGCAATGACGAAGAGTCGCGTTGGCAAACGAAGGATGTACCAATCGGAAATATCGTCTTTGCGAGGAGTGCCGGGATGAAAAATAAAAATTGCGGTCGGATGCCGGCACGACGAAGCAAACTAAAAAGCGCAGCTTCAATTATGCTCAATAGCGAACGGAACGTTGAAGAGTGCGACGTAACAGAAGTTGAACAGTCCCGATAGCTATCGGGATACAATAGTTAGTTGACTACATAAAATAAAAACTCATGAAAAAATGGTTGTTTGTATTGTTTACGGTATTTGTCATTAGTGCGGATGCACAGGACACAAAATCCGATAGCTATCGGATGAAAACCTTCATCGATGGCCTGATGAAGAAAATGACATTGGACGAAAAGTTGGGCCAATTGAATCTGCCCGGCTCTGGTGATATTGTGACAGGCCAGGCATCAAATTCCGATATCGGTAAGAAGATCAAAGAAGGAAAAGTTGGGGGCCTATTCAATATTAAATCGCTTGAAAAGATCAAGGCCGTCCAAAAAGTAGCTGTTGAAGAAAGCCGTTTGAAAATTCCCTTGATCTTCGGAATGGACGTGATCCATGGCTATGAGACTGTTTTTCCAATTCCATTAGGATTGAGTTGTAGCTGGGACATGAAAGCTATTGAACGTAGTGCTCAGATCGCAGCCTCCGAAGCAAGTGCTGATGGAATTTGCTGGACATTCTCTCCTATGGTGGACATTGCCCGTGATCCACGCTGGGGCCGAATCGCCGAAGGAAGTGGTGAAGATGCATACCTCGGCTCCGAGGTTGCAAAAGCGATGGTCAAAGGTTACCAGGGAACTCTTACCACGAATCGCAATATCATGTCATGCGTTAAACATTATGCTTTGTATGGCGCCGCGGAAGCTGGTCGCGATTACAATACGACGGACATGAGTTTGACAAGAATGCACAATGAATACATGCCACCCTATAAAGCTGCCGTTGATGCAGGGGTTGGATCAGTAATGGCATCCTTTAACGATATAAATGGTATCCCGGCAACGGCTAACAAATATTTAATGACCGATGTGTTGCGCAAACAATGGGGCTTTAAAGGTTTTGTAGTTACTGATTACACAGGTAACAATGAAATGATCGCCCATGGTATGGGTGACCTGAAAACCGTTACAGCCCTGGCCTTGAAAGCAGGTATACATATGGACATGGTGGGTGAGGGTTTTCTGACCACGTTAAAACAATCGTTACAGGAAGGGAAAGTGACGCAAACGGATATTGAGAATGCATGCCGCCTGATCCTTGAGGCAAAATATAAACTGGGGCTGTTTGCTAATCCATATAAATATTGTGACGAGAGCCGTGCAAAAACAGAAATTTTTACTGATGCAAACAGGAAGGAAGCAAGAAAGATCGCCGCCGATTGTTTTGTTCTTTTAAAAAATCACCCCCTCCCGGGAGAGGCAGGAGTGGGTGTGTTGCCTTTAAAAAAATCAGGCACGATCGCCTTGGTCGGTCCTCTGGCAGATAACAAAGAGAATATGCCGGGCACATGGAGTGTGGCAGCTAATTTTTCAAATGCTACCTCATTATTATCCGGAATGCAATCAGTTGTTGGTGACAAAGCAAAAATCATGTATGCAAAAGGCTCAAATCTTGATGCAGATGCGGCCTTCGAGAGCAGAGCTACCATGTTTGGAAAGTCATTAAAAAGGGACGAGCGTCCAGCTGCGGATATCATTGCTGAAGCTGTGAACATCGCGAAACAGGCTGATGTGGTGGTTGCCGCGTTGGGTGAGGCAGCTGAAATGTCGGGTGAAGCATCAAGCCGGACAAATCTCAATATTCCCGAAGTGCAGGTGGACCTCTTGAAAGCGTTGTTGAACACGGGAAAACCGGTGGTATTGGTTTTATTTACCGGCAGACCCTTAACGATCAAATGGGAAAACGACAATGTACCGGCTATTTTAAATGTGTGGTTTGGTGGCAGCGAAGCAGGTTATGCCATTGCTGATGTATTGTTCGGAGATGTAAATCCTTCCGGCAAGCTAACGACAACATGGCCGCAAAACGTAGGACAGGTTCCGCTGTTCTATAATCATAAAAATACCGGGCGTCCGTTGAGTGGGCCGTGGTTTCAGAAATTCCAGGGTAATTATCTTGATGTAAGCAATGAACCTGTTTATCCATTTGGATTTGGCCTGGGATACTCAGGTTTTACCTACGGTGATCTGAAATTAAGTGCCGCCTCATTAAAAGGCAATCAAACATTAACGGCAAGCATTTCCGTTACAAACAACGGGACATATGATGGAAAAGAAGTTGTACAACTGTATATAAGAGATCTTGTGGGCACCAACACAAGGCCTGTTAAAGAATTGAAGGGTTTTCAGAAGATTGAATTGAAAGCAGGTGAAACGAAGACTGTTTCGTTTCGCATCACTCCAAACGATTTGAAATATTATTATCAAACCAATACAGGCAATAATAATTTGCTATACGACTGGGAAGCCGGCGATTTTGAAATCATGATCGGTGGCAATTCAAGAGATGTAAAGACCGCAAAAGTTAATTGGAGCAAATAAGCATGAAGTCACTTCTTGTATGTTTTTATGTTTTATTCGTTGTTGATAACCTAAGTGCACAACCTAAAACAATTGATCAAAGAGTCGACTCGGTTCTTCGGTTAATGACGTTGAATGAAAAAGTTGGCCAGATGAATCAATACAATGGTCCATGGGCAGCAACAGGACCTTTGACAGATGACGACAAACTGCTTACACAGATTAAGGACGGCAAGGTTGGTTCCATGTTGAATGTAACCGGGGTGTCAAGAACCCGTGAGTTGCAAGACCTGGCGATGCAAACACGACTGAAAATCCCATTATTATTTGGACAGGATATTATTCATGGTTACCGGACAACTTTCCCGATACCGCTGGCGGAAGCCGCAAGTTGGGATCTCGATGCGATTGAGAGAAGCGCAAGAATTGCGGCGATCGAGGCAAGTGCCGCAGGCGTTCATTGGACCTTTGCGCCCATGGTTGATATTGCCCGTGATCCACGCTGGGGAAGAGTAATGGAGGGCGCAGGCGAAGATCCCTATTTGGGTTCTTTGATTGCAAGAGCAAGAGTAAAAGGTTTCCAGGGAAAAGGGTTGGGAAATACAGATGCCGTGATGGCATGTGCCAAACATTTTGCAGCTTACGGAGCCGCCGTCGGCGGTAGGGACTACAACAGTGTTGATATGAGCCTCCGCCAGTTGCATGAAGTTTACCTGCCGCCCTTTAAAGCGGCTCTCGATGCCGGCGCGGCCACGTTTATGAATTCATTTAATGATGTGAACGGAATACCGGCCACTGCGAATAAATACCTACAACGTGATATTCTAAAAGGAAAGTGGAGATTCAAAGGTTTTATTGTAAGTGATTGGGGCAGTGTCGGAGAAATGATCAATCATGGCTATGCAAAAGATAATAAGGATGCTTCTATGCTTGCTACCAATGCGGGAAGTGACATGGATATGGAAAGCCGCAGCAATATTCAAAACCTTGCACAACTTGTAAAAGAAGGTAAAGTAAAGATTAGTGTGGTTGATGATGCAGTAAAAAGAATCCTCAGAAAAAAATTTGAGATGGGCTTATTTGATGATCCTTATAAGTTCAGCAATGAAGCAAGAGAAAAACAACAGTGGAATAATGAGGCGAACCTGGAGGCTGCCAAAAATATGGCCAGGAAGAGCATCGTGTTACTGAAAAATAGAGATCAGCTCTTACCTTTAAATAAAAAGTCCAATGCACCAGGAAAGATTGCACTGATCGGTCCTTTGGTGAAATCAATCAAAGAACATTTAGGATTCTGGAGCTACGACTGGCCCGACGACTCAACAAGAATCACATCTCTATACGATGAAATACAAAAGAAGATCGATACCAACACGAAGTTATTGTATGCAAAAGGATGTAATATAAAAGACAGCTCAACGACAGGATTTACTGAAGCGATCAATATTGCAAAGGATGCAGACATAATTATTATGTATGTCGGCGAAGCACGAGACATGAGTGGTGAGGCAAAAAGCCGGAGCAATATCCATTTGCCCGGCGTACAGGAAGACTTAATAAAAGAAATTGTGGCCACCGGCAGACCGGTGGTCGTATTGATCAGTGCCGGCCGGCCCCTGATCTTTGATTGGACTGCTGATCATGCCTCTTCAATTCTTTACACATGGTGGTTGGGCACAAAAGGGGCAGAAGCTATTGCAGATGCTTTATTTGGTGATCATAATCCGTCCGGCAAATTACCCATGAGCTTCCCGGTTAGTGAAGGACAAATTCCTATTTATTATAATTATTACAACACAGGAAGACCTGCAACCAGTGATAGCGATCGATTTTATCGCTCAGCGTATATCGATCTTTCCATCTATCCAAAATACTGTTTCGGTTACGGGTTAAGTTATACCAATTTTACGTACAGTGATATTCAAATCAATAGTAAATCCTTAAAGGGAAATCAAAAACTAACAGCAAGCATTACACTTACCAATGGGGGCAGGTATGATGGCACTGAAGTTGTGCAATTATATATCAGGGACCTGGTTGGTAGCGTTGTAAGACCGGTAAAAGAATTAAAAGGTTTTCAAAACATAGCGCTGAAAGCTGGTGAAAGTAAAAAAGTCTCGTTTACTATTACAACGGATGACCTGAGATTTTTCAATGATAACCTGGAATATGATTGGGAGGAAGGCGATTTTGAAATCATGATCGGGGGCAATTCAAGAGATGTAAAAAAGGCAAAAGTTACCTGGACTAAATAACAAAATATGAAATACACATACATCATATTGTTGCTCCAGCTAACCATCATGCTGGATGCACAATCGCTTTATGAAATGCCGGTTAACCCGCAGAGCCGCCTCAGCAGTTTTGAAAACCCAAACGGGGTGAAAGGCGATGGTGGTAAGACAAATAAGACAGCAAAAGGAAACGCCTTTGAATTTATCGAAGCAGGGCAAACAAAAAACCTGCTTGACATCAAAGGTGAAGGCACAATACAAAGAATCTGGTTAACGATCGATCATAGCCCTTTAAAACTTAGAAGCCTTCGTTTACAATTTTATTGGGATGGCAACAGCAAACCTGCTGTCGATGTACCCCTGGGTGATTTCTTTGTTTACAATCTCGGGAAACCGGTTGCATTCGAGTCCGCTTTGTTTTCGAGTGGCGAAGGGCGATCCTATAATTGTTATATCCCGATGCCTTTTAAAAAAGCTGCAAAAGTCTTGCTGATTAATGAAGGAAAGGAAAGAGCAAAGCTTTTTTATGACATCGATTTCCTGTTGCATAAACTTCCCGCTAACATGCTTTACTTTCACGCCTATTGGAATCGGCAATGGTCGGGCCCATTAGGTGATGATTATGTATTGTTACCAACTGTGCAGGGTAAAGGCAGATTCCTGGGAATTTCTGTTGGTTTAAACACCGATACTTCGTATAGCAGAAGCTGGTGGGGTGAAGGCGAAGTAAAAATGTACTTGGACGGCGATTCAAAATATCCAACCATCAATGGAACGGGCGCAGAAGATTATATCGGCAGTGCATGGGGCCTGGGAAAATTCATCAATCAATACCAGGGCTGTACCATAGCGACTGATTCAACCGGGCAATTCAATTTTTATCGCTGGCATATTCCTGATGCAGTATATTTTAATAGTGATATCAAAGTTACCATTCAGCAAATCGGTGGCTGGATGAAGGAAGACATGCGACGGTTACAAAAGCGTGGTGCAAATTTTAAAGCAGTTACCGTCGATGGACCGAAGGGATTTTACCGGTTGTTAGATATGGACAAGCCGCCATCTCTTACGGATGGGGATTTTCCTGACGGGTGGGTAAATTTCTACAGGATAGATGATTACTCATCGGTGAGTTACTTCTATCTGAATAAACCTTCAAGCACGCTTCCACCATTACCAACGATAGATATTCGTGTCAAGGCCGTTAAATAAACATGTTAATGATCCGGTCGCTATTACCTGTTTTTTGCTTGCTAACGATGCTGCC
>DASTIZ010000313.1:0-2799 GCA_035717045.1 Chitinophagaceae bacterium | reverse complement strand
TTCATTCAGCATCAGTGATATGGCCAGTGAAACATGGGCTTCAGCCAGCTGTGGATCAATCTCAAGTGCTTTATGAACAGCCTCCATCTGTCGTTTATAAAGATCTCTTCTTGAGATGTTCGTGTATTCACCCATCAGGCTATAGGTATCAGCAATTCCAGCCCAGGCCAACGCATAGCCAGGATCTTTTTCCAGTGCTTTTTCAAAATGCCGCACGGCAGCTTTCAGGCTGACTTCATTTCTTTTTTTCCAGAAGAACAAACCCTGCAGGTAAAGCTGGTACGCTTCTGAATTGTCGGTATATCTTTTTTGCAGCGTATTTTTTTCTTCACTGCTCAACTGTAATCTTAACGCCTCGACAATTTTTACGGAAACATCTTCCTGTATATCGAAAATATCATCCAGCGTACCACGAAAACTTTGTGCCCAGAGGTGAACATCACGACACGCATCAATAAACTGGGCAGTAATACGCAAATTATTTCCGGCTTTTCTTACGCTTCCCTCCATTATATAATCTGCGCCTGTTTCTTTTCCAATGGTTTTTGTATCCTTTGTTGTGTGCTTATATTTCATTGATGTTGTTCTGGAAATTATCCGGGTGTCTTTTAACCGAGATAAGCTGCTGATAAGCTCCTCTGTTAAACCATCACTGAAATATTCCTGGTCCGGATCATTGCTCATATTTACAAATGGTAAAACAAGAATACATTTTTGCCGGACGGCCTCGCCTTTACCTTCAAGGATCCCGACGTCGGGAATTTTAATTCCCGGATTGCTTATCGCAAAAATCTCCATTTGTTCTTTTACATTTTTCAACAGGTATCTTCCCATTGAAATTGCTGAAACCTCCTTTTGATTCTTGATATCGTCATAAGCCTTACTTGAAATAAAAATGCTGCCAGGGACAGCAAAGGATTCCATCCGGGAAGCAATATTGACACCATCACCATAAATACTATTATCATCAACGATCACATCACCTGTATGAATGCCGATACGAACCGGCACAGGCGGAGGGGTTTGCATATCAAGTTGTAAAGCGGTTGCGGCTCTTACACTCCCCAACGTGCTGGTGAAGCTGCACAATGCGCCATCACCACGAAATTCAAGCACACGGCCACCATGTTGGTTTACGATTTCTTCCAGCTTACTTTTCAAGCGGTCACGAAAGCCCATGGCCAATGATTCATCGCTTTCCATCAAAGCCGTATAACCAGCAATATCAGCAAACATGATAGCCGCAAGTTGACGCGTTGTAGCCATAATTGAAATTAATGAAAATGTTGATCGCAACATGCCCGGCAGGTCCATTACCCTCAAGCCATAACCAGAGCATGGACTTGACAGCACTTCAGATTTCACACTTTCCAAATTGAAATCCTGCACGATCCACCGGTTTCTGGGGTTCATCCAGTCAGCTCTCCAATATGATCTTAGTGGGAAATTTTGGTAATGGGCAAATAAATGTTTTTGATGCTAATGGAAATTTTGCAGGAGTGCTTCATTCAAAAGGCAAGCCAATTGAAATCGATGGATTGTGGGGGATAGCTTTTCCCCCGGCATCAAGCTTTAATAATACCTATTTGTATTTCGCAGCGGGGCCGGGTACAAAACAGCATGGATTGTTAGGTTACATAAAGAATCTATACCTCAATTAGTAGTTGAACAATTCAATTGCTGGATGCCGTTTGTTTTCAAGCGGCATTTTTCATTATAGTCAATAAGGAAGAACTGTCATAGGAGGGCGGCGGCGTCAACGGCCGCGCAGGCCAATTGAACGGATGATTCGGTTAATTGTGAAACTGATCTTTCTCCATGCTTAATTGTTGAACCGCCAAATTGCATGGCATGGTTTTTTTTATTTGCCAACAGGGCACGTCGTTTATTTAACCCTAAAATGTGCTAATGATGAAACAATCTTTGTATTGTGCTTTGTTTGTATTTTCTTTTGTTTTTCTTTCCGCTCAACCGGATAGTGTTCTAAGCGTTGATACGATTCCGGTGACCGACTCAAGCGTAAAAGCTGTGGTGGTTAACGACGCCATCAATCAACCTGTGTATAAATTGAAACCTGCAAGAGATATTCCCGTCTTCCTGGTTGGCGCCGGGTGGTCGGGGTATGCATTTACAAAGATTTATAGTAAGGATCGCTCGAGTGAGAGTACAATTCTTTCGCTGAACAAGAATGATATCAATGGATTTGATCGCTGGGCGGTGCGTCCGCATTCGGAAAAACTGGGTAAGAACAGTAATTATATTTTTTATGGTTCAATGCCGCTTCCATTTTTATTTCTTGCATGTAAGGAAACAAGACAGGATTTTTTCAAACTTACTTTTTTATATCTCGAGGCAATGTCAATCACAGGGCTACTGTATACCGGGTCAGTATATTTTACCAATCGCTTCAGACCTTATGCATATAGTGATGAAACCCCCATGACCTGGCGTACAAGAGGCGGTGCCAAGAATTCCTTCTATGCCGGTCATGTTGCCCTGGTTGCGACTTCCAGTTTCTTTATGGCAAAAGTGTATGCAGATTATAATCCGGACTCCAAAGTAAAATGGCTGTTCTATGGTCTTGCCGGCGCAGCTACCGGTACCATGGCGTATTTGAGACACCAGGGAGGTTTTCATTTCCCATCGGATATTATATTAGGTCTTACGCAGGGAACACTGACGGGCATTTTGGTCCCTCACTTTCACAAAAATAAGCTGATTAAAGACCCTAATCTTAGCCTGTTGCCTTACAGTAATGGGCAGGCAAACGGCCTGACCTTAGTGTATAAATTTTAGCAT
>DASTIZ010000312.1:0-10543 GCA_035717045.1 Chitinophagaceae bacterium | reverse complement strand
TTCTTACCGGCGATAATTCATCAGTTATTTCCCAAACCTGTGTACTACTGTTAATATTTGAAACCACAAATTCGACATTATTGTTTCCTATACTGCTCCAATCACGAAAGGCGAGCTGACCGCTATTTGGCAAAACAATATGGCGTCGTGCATTGATCTCAAAAAAATTCAACCAACCTTGTGAATTAAACCCACCGGGAACATAAGCATAGTTTATCTGCAATGCTTCCTGCGAAAACAAAACATCCGTTGACATCTGGGCCTGCTGCGCAAACAGATCATAAAAACCCGGGCCCGTGGAGGGAATGTTTACCTGTTGAATCAGTTGGTTATTTACCCGGACATCAAATCTGCTGGCAGCATTAATTGATCTTGCAACACAATTTGAAACGAATGTAACGGGTGAGCCGCTGACAAGGTTTGGAATATTTATTGAAAAAGTTCTTGCAAGTGTTTTACCCGGAGCATCGGCAAATTCTTCACCCACCCATTCTTTGCCACTCGATAAAAGGTTTACGGCATCGTGTTCATGAAAAATTCTTTCATTGAATGAATTTACCATCGCAGCCGGTGAAGAACCATTTTGTTGAGATGAGATCCTTTTACCGTTACCGCCGATCGTAATGAAATAACAGGAAGAGTCGGAGTAAATATTCTTTTGATGAATAAACTTTTTATTGACTGAGTCTTTGACCCATCGGTCGGGTCCTGAAGCATAAAAAAGCAAATAATCAGTGCCATCAAAAACTCCGTCCCCCCCATCAATTATGGTGATTGCATTTTCGGCGAGGTCATCGGTCGGGATATCCGAATTGGCTTCACTTAACATACTGCCACCATTACCAAAAAGTCTTATGGAACCAGATGAGATATTTGAAGTATTAAAACCGAGCCGGGCCAAAAATGGAACATCGATTTTATAAATACCGGGATCTTTAACAGTTACTTTACTCCACACCCCTGAAGCCAACACCGAGTTAGTCTTATAGGTTCTTTGTGCACTTACGTTTGTTGCGAACAGACACAAAATGGATAAGGTTATAACGGTAAATCTCCTCATGATTTCGTTCAAAATTCCCGGGGCTTTAACGAGCTAAGAAAAAGTATTTCTGCTTAATAAAATCATTATAATCTGCATATATTCGCAGACTCGGGAAGATAAAATCGTTTTTGGGTGCAATATTTTATCCCGGCCCGCGTTAAAATTATTCCAATTCAAAGGTTTATACAAAAAACTATGAAACTGAAAAACTTAATTATTCTTTTATCCTGTGCAGTTCTGATTGCCTCCTGTAAAGGCAAGGGCCTTTTTGGCAAAAAGAAGTACGACAAGTCGGATGTTACCGGCTGGAACTACAATGACAAAAACATGGGTGGCTACCAGGTAGCCAAAGAAAAAGAACAGGCCACTGGTCCCGGTCTTGTGTTTGTACCTGGAGGTACCTTCACAATGGGCCAGACCGACGAGGATGTAATGGGCGATTTCAAC
This sequence comes from Chitinophagaceae bacterium, assembly GCA_035717045.1. Classification (GTDB taxonomy): domain Bacteria; phylum Bacteroidota; class Bacteroidia; order Chitinophagales; family Chitinophagaceae; genus VBAS01. The sequence goes on along the minus strand of DASTIZ010000312.1, from coordinate 9,054 downwards.
AACATCCCGCGCCGTGTGACTGTTCCGTCCTTCTACATTGACAGGACCGAAGTTGCCAACGTTCACTACCGTGAATATTTGTATTGGCTCACCCGCGTGTTTGATCCGCAAAATGATCCCAGTTATCAAAGGATCATTGATGCCGCTTTGCCCGATACATTAGTTTGGCGCAGTGAGCTGGCCTACAACGAGCCTTTGGTTGAATATTACTTACGTCACCCAAGTTTCAATAATTACCCGGTTGTTGGAGTTAGCTGGAAACAAGCCTATGATTTCTGCTTGTGGAGAAGCGACCGCGTAAATGAAGGAGCGCTTATCGACAAAGGTCTTGCTTCCAGGCAGGGCTTACAGGCTCAGCAAGGCGAAGACAACTTTACAACTAAATCTTATTTGTTAGGTTTTTATACTCCACAGCCTGGTAAAGCAACCGGTAAGAAGAGTGTATTAAAAACGTCCATGGGAACACCCCGTACACAGGCAACAATGGAAGATGGTATTCTTCAGCCTGACTATCGCCTGCCGACTGAAGCCGAATGGGAATATGCTGCATTGGCTTACATTGGACAAAATCCAAGAGCAAGTACCAACGATAAAAAACGTGGTGAAGAATTAACCATGAACAAACAAATTTATCCATGGGCACACAATCCTAATGGTATGCGTGATACCCGTCATGGAAGCTGGCAGGGACAGTTCCTGGCAAACTTCAAAAGAGGTAATGGTGACTATGCCGGTGTTGCCGGAGGTACAAACGACGATGCGATCTATACGCAAGATGTTAAAGCATCTTATCCCAATGCATTTGGTTTATACAACATGGCTGGTAATGTAAGTGAATGGGTAGCTGACGTGTACAGACCACTTACTTTATTAGATGCCGATGATGTGGCAACCTACCGTGGTAACGCTTACAAAAAAATGCTTATAGTTGACTCTGCATCCGCAGATCCTACTACACGTTTCGCAAGAGACAGCATGGGTAGAATTAAATACACGGATGTAACTGACAGGGAAAGCATGATGCGCAGAAACTATCAGCGTGGTAATGTGATCAATTTTATTGATGGTGACTCTTTATCACAATCAAACTATGGTTATGGCATCACCACATTGATCAGCGACAAGTCAAGAGTATATAAGGGCGGTAGCTGGGCCGACTATGCTTACTGGCTAAGCCCGGGTGCACGCCGCTATATGGAAGAGGACCAGGCAAGTGCTACCATCGGTTTCCGTTGCGCAATGACGCGTATGGGAAGCACCGAAGGTAACAAGAGAAAAACCGGTAACTGGTGGAAGAACCGCCGTCAAAAACGTTAAGTTTTATCATTTTCATAAAAGTTGAAACCCCGTCTCGGTTAAGGCCAGGCGGGGTTTTTTAATTTATGCCTTTACATTTGCTTATGATGATCGAAAAGCTTTATAAATTATTTCAACAATACCCTTCTGTACAAACCGATTCAAGAAAGATAAAACCACGAGATATTTTTTTTGCATTAAAAGGACCCAACTTCAATGGTAATTCATTTGCAAGACAGGCAATAGACGATGGTGCGGCTTATGCAGTGATCGATGAAAAAGAATTTGAGATTCCCGGAAAAACATTCTTAGTGCCGGATGTTTTGGACGCCTTGCAACAATTAGCGCTCTATCATCGTAAAAAGCTTACGATACCATTTATAGCCATCACCGGCAGCAATGGAAAAACCACAACCAAGGAGCTGATCCATGCTGTTCTTTCTACAACTTTTAAAACATCCACAACCGAAGGCAATTTGAACAACCATATCGGTGTGCCCCTGACCATTTTAAAAATTAAGAACGATGCACACGTGGCGGTAATAGAGATGGGCGCCAACCATATTGGAGAAATTGCTTCTTATTGCAGGATCGCTTTGCCCACACAAGGTCTTATTACCAATTGCGGCAAGGCCCACCTCGAGGGGTTTGGCAGTGAAGAAGGGGTTCGCAAGGGAAAAGGTGAATTATTTGATCACCTGCGAACCCTTACCCATGGTTTTGCCTTCGTGATGTGGGATTATGAATATTTGAGGCAAATGAGTAAAGGGATCAGCGGCATTATTAAATACGGAACAGAACCAAATGACCATGTGATTGGAAAGGTTTTAAGCAATGAACCTTTTCTCCAGGTTGAGATCACGCAGGGATTAGATAATGGCCTCATTAAAACACAATTGGTGGGCGAATACAATTTACCAAATGTATTGGCCGCCGTTACTGTCGGAAAATTTTATGAAGTACCTGAAAATAAAATAGTAGCGGCAATAGAAAACTACGCTCCTTCTAACAGCCGGTCACAATTGCTTGCAAAAGGTTCCAATAAAATTATCCTCGACGCTTACAATGCCAATCCCAGCAGCATGAAGCTGGCCATAGAGAATTTTGCAAGAAGTAATTCTGAAAATAAGATCCTGCTGCTCGGTGCGATGGCGGAATTGGGAAGCGAAAGTTTGCAGGAGCATCGGCTGATCATTGAATTGGTGAAACAATATGATTGGAAAGAAGTTGCACTTGTTGGAGGAGATTTTTTACAGCTCTCCCACCCTTTTCTTTCATTTGAAAACTCTTCACAGGCAAAAGAATGGTTCACTAGACAACATTTTGAAAACAGCCGCATACTTGTAAAAGGAAGTCGCAGCATCCAAATGGAAAAAATTTTAGATACATAATATTCAACAATGGACTGGAAAAAATTATTCCCGCAATTTGAACCTGAATTAATAGAGATATTGGATAAGAATGCGCTCGAAAGGGTGTTTCATCCTGGTGAGGTTATCGTGCGTTCAGGGCAATACATAAAATCAACGGTCCTGGTAATCAGTGGAAGGATCAAGATCTACCGTGAAAGTGATGAAGGCGGTGAGTTTCTTATTTATTATTTAGGTCCTGGTGAAGCCTGTGCTGTTTCATTGATTTGTGCATTACAATCACAAACGAGCGAAATAACGGCGAAAGCAATTGAAGAGACTGAAGTGGTGATGCTCCCGGTTAATTTGATGGATGAATTGATGATCAAATTCAAAAGTTGGTCGCATTTTGTCATTCAAACCTACCGGGCCCGGTTTGATGAGATGCTGACTGTTATTGATAACATTGCTTTCAGGAATATGGATGAGCGCCTGGAATTTTATTTAAAGAGAGCTAAAACAGGTGCGGGGCAAGCTTCTCTGAACCTTACTCATCAGCAAATTGCCGATGATCTGAATTCGTCAAGGGAGGTTATCAGCCGCCTGTTGAAAAAAATGGAACAGCTGGGCAAAATAAAACTCAACAGAAATTCAATTGAAATAATTGATCTGTGATATTTATCACCCGTTGTACATGGAGAAACGATCAATTTGCGACCTGGAATAATTAATGGAAATCGCTGGTTATATTGCTGCAGTATTTATTGGCATCGTGCTTGGCATGATGGGTGGAGGCGGCTCTATTCTCACTGTACCGGTTCTTGTTTATCTTTTCCATGTTGATCCTGTAACGGCCACTACCTATTCATTATTTATTGTAGGTGTCACCAGCATGACAGGGGGCACGAGGGCGTATACAAAAAAACAGGTTGACTTTAAAGCCGTTTCTGAGTTTGGCATCCCGTCCATCTTTTCCATATTCATCACGAGGCATTACATACTGCCGGCCATTCCTGAATATCTTTTTTCGATTGGTAACATTGATTTTACCCGTGGTACGTTGCTGATGGTCGTGTTTGCCTTGTTAATGCTGGTTGCATCTGCATTCATGATATTAGATACCGATCAGGATAAAGACCCAAGAGAGGTCGCCAGAGAACGAAATGGAGGCATATTACCGCTTGCACTATGGGGCTTGGGGATTGGCTTTATCACCGGGTTATTAGGGGCCGGAGGCGGCTTTCTTATCATACCGGCCTTGGTATTATTTGTGAAACTTCCTATGAAAACTGCCATTGGTACCTCATTGGTAATTATTGCTATTAATTCAATCTTTGGGTTCTTATTTAGTTTAAAACAAACTTACCTGGACTGGAAGATCCTCCTTTTATTCACCGGTCTTTCTATCGTTGGTATCTATTTGGGCAGTCTTTGGGCAGAAAAGATACCCGGCAAAACCCTAAAGAAATGGTTCGGATGGTTTGTCGTGGTAATGGGAATCTATATTATTGTTAAAGAGCTTGTGCTGAGATAACGAATGTGACTAAAGTCATAGATGCCGATCCAGATCCTCTGCAATTTTACCTCCTCAAACTTTTAAAAATGAAAATAGAACAGATCTACACAGGTTGTCTTGCACAGGGTGCCTACTACATCGAAAGCAATGGTGAAGCTGCAATCATTGACCCGTTGCGTGAAGTAGAACCATACATCCAAAAAGCGGAAAGGGATCATGCAAAGATCATCTACGTATTTGAAACGCATTTTCACGCGGACTTTGTGTCCGGTCATCTTGATCTGGCCAAAAAAACAGGAGCTAAAATTATTTATGGGCCTACGGCAAAACCTGCGTTTGATGCGGTGGTGGCTGAAGATAGCCAGGAATTCAGGATCGGCGACGTTACCATCAAAGTAATTCATACGCCCGGTCATACCATGGAAAGCAGTTGCTTTCTTCTGAAAGATGAAAGTGGAAAGGATGTTGGCTTATTTTCCGGCGATACACTTTTTATCGGCGACGTGGGCCGCCCTGATCTTGCACAAAAAGTAATTGCGGAATTAACACAGGAAAAGCTGGCCGGACATTTATATGATTCCTTGCATAATAAGATTATGCCGCTGGCAGATGATATCATTGTTTATCCTGCACACGGTGCAGGCAGTGCTTGTGGCAAGAACATGAGTAAGGAAACAACCGATACGCTTGGTCATCAGAAAGCAACGAATTATGCACTGCGAAAAGGATTAACAAAAGAACGGTTTATTAAAGAGGTATTGGACGGATTAACGGCTCCCCCAAAATATTTTCCATTAAATGTGCTGATGAACATTAAAGGTTACGATAGCATTGATAAAGTGTTGGAAAGAGGGTTGCAGGAAATGACGCCTGATGCGTTTGAAGCAGCAGCGAATGAAACAGGCGCAATCATTCTTGATACAAGAGACCCGCAGACTTTTGCCAGGGGATTTATTCCTAATTCTATCAATATCGGTCTTGACGGGACATTTGCTCCCTGGGTTGGTACGTTAGTACCTGATATCAGCCAGGAAATACTATTGGTTTGTGAACCCGGAAGAGAAGAAGAAGTGATCACCCGCCTTAGCCGGGTTGGTTATGATCATACAATTGGGTTTTTAAAAGGCGGATTTGACGCCTGGAAAAGCGCCGGCAAAGAAACAGATCATATCACATCAATTTCTGTTGATGAATTAGCAGGAATTTCAAATAAGGAAAAAATAAACATACTGGATGTAAGAAAGAAAAGTGAATACGATAGCGAGCATGTGGTTGATGCAGAAAATGTGCCTCTCGACTACATCAACGATAACATGGCACAGATCGATAAGAACAAGACGTATTATGTGCATTGTGCCGGGGGCTACCGCAGTATGATATTTAATTCTATTCTGCGGGCAAGGGGGTATGATAGATTAATAGATGTGAATGGCGGTTTCAAAGCGATGAAAGAAAGTGGGAAGTTCAAAGTAAGCGATTATGTGTGTCCCACAACGATGTTATAATCGTTAGGGTTTGGTTACAGCCGGGAACATCAACGTTCCCGGTTTTTCTAAAAACAAAATAAAAATGGATACAATGAAAAATATAATAGGAAAAAAAGAAGCAAAAGTGATCGATGTCAGGGATGAGTGGGAATACCAGGAAGGGCATATAAATGACGCCGTCAATATTCCACTGCATGAACTTCCTGCCCACATAAATCAACTTAAAAAACTGGAAGGCCCGTTGATTCTGTATTGCCGGAGTGGCAACAGAAGCGCCACCGCGGTGAACCTGTTGAGGCAGGCGGGAATCAATAACGTATTCAATGGGGGCAGTATGTCCGAAATGCAAAAAATAGTTCTTAACTAATATGAAAATAAAAACGCTTGCACCGCTGATCCTGCTTGGCCTGATATTTACCCAGCTTGTAAACGGTCAGGATACAACAGGTTCGGCGATATCGCAACAGAAATTCAAAAAGCTAGTAAAGAAAAAGAACTCCGTTGTCATTGATGTAAGGACTCCGGAGGAATACCGGGCAGGTTTTATCGCCAGCGCAACTAATCTTAATGTAATGGATAGCCTGAGCTTTTTGAACACGACGGCTACCTTCGATAAAAACAAAACATATCTTCTTTATTGTCAAAGCAGCCGCCGTTCCGGCAAGGCCCTGGTAATGATGAAAAATATGGGGTTTCAGAACATTCGCCATTTAAAAGGCGGAATAACTGAATGGAAAGGCAAATTGAAAAAGCCTTCATAAATATTTGTCATGACGGGAAAGTTCAGTTGGATTCTTTCATTAATGATGATTTTCGCTGTGATGAAGTCAGCCGGTCAAAGCCAAAACGATACCAGCTCATTGCTATATGCATTTAAGAATGGAAAGATATCCGGGCACTTTCGCTCATTTTTAATGACCACAGATAACCAGGATCCGCTTACGGATTATTATGCATTGGCTTTGGGCGGAGGCTTGAAATACCAAACAAAAACGTTCAAAGGATTCCAGGTTGGCATCGGTGGCTTTTTTATCTGGAACATTGCTTCCTCAGATTTGGCAATTCCTGATGAGATCACAAATAGCCTGAACCGGTACGAGATCGGCCAGTTCGATCAAACCGATCCATCAAACAAGAGAGATCTCCAGCGGCTGGAAGATTTTTTTATTAAATACAATTTCAGAAAGTCATTTATCCGGTTTGGCAAACAAGTTATTAAAACACCATTTGTCAACCAGCAGGATGGGCGTATGCGGCCAACAGGAGAACAAGGCTTCTGGGCCGAGATCAATGAAGTGAAAAAAACAAAGATCGAACTGGGATGGCTGAGTCATATCTCTCCACGCGGCACGCTAAAATGGTATCGTGGTTCATCATCCGTAGGCATTTACCCGGCAGGTGTAAATATGTATGGCACAAAAAGCGATTATAAGGACAACCTGGCTTCAAAAGGGATCGCAATTGCCGGCATCACTCATTCGGCAGGTAAGAGAATAAAGATGCAGGCATGGGATCATTTCATTGAAAACGTCCTCAACACAGTTTTATTCCAGGCAGATGCTGAATTCGAAATTAAGAAGGATAAAAAGATGATCGCCGCGATTCAATACATTCATCAGCATGCGGTGAATCATGGAGGAAATAGTGATCTGTCAAAGACCTATTTCGATCCTTCGCAAAAGTCAAATGTTTACGGCCTTAGCGCCGGTTATCGTCAAAAGAATTCGACACTAAAGTTTAATTATTCGCGAATAACAAGGCATGGCAGGTTTCTTTTTCCCAGGGAATGGGGTCGGGAGCCCCTTTTCACATTCTTATCAAGAGAAAGAAATGAAGGACTTGGGGATGTAAACGCATTTTCCCTTAATACAGACAGGAAGTTTTTTGACCAGCAGCTGACAATAGAGTTCAGTGCAGGCTATTACAGCGTACCCGACGTACGGAATTATCGCCTTAATAAATATGGCATGCCCTCCTATTATCAATTTAACATCGATGTAAAATATACATTTGACGGGTTGATGGACGGTCTGAATTTGGAACTGTTATATCTTTATAAGGCCCGGCAGGGACATGTTTATGACGAATGGAAATACGTGATCAACAAGGTGAATATGCACCAGTTGAATTTCATAATGAACTATATTTTTTGATGTGATAAACATCACAGAAATGATCTTGCTGCGGGCGCACTTTTGCAAACATCATAAATAAACGACTATGAATATTATTGAATGGATAAAACAACCCTGGCCCTGGTATGTGGCGGGACCATTGATCGGTCTTACCGTTCCGCTGCTGCTTATTCTTGGCAACAGAACATTTGGTATTTCCTCAAGCCTGCGTCATATCTGTGCAGCCTGTGCTCCGATGAATATTGCCTTCTTTAAGTATGATTGGAAAAAAGAAATATGGAATCTCTTTTTTGCAGGCGGAATTGTATTGGGAGGATTGATTACCCTCTTGTTTTTACAAAATCCCGATCCCGTGGTTATGGACCCGAAATTAGCGACCGAGCTGGCTGGCTATGGTGTGACAAATACAGAAGGTCTTGTACCAAAAGAGCTTTTTAATTGGGGTAATTTGCTTTCTTTGAAAGGATTGATCCTGATCGTTGGCGGTGGGTTTCTTGTCGGCTTTGGCACACGCTATGCCGGTGGTTGCACCAGTGGCCATTCTATTATGGGATTAAGCAACCTTCAACTGCCCTCTCTGATCGCGACGTGTTGTTTCATGCTCGGCGGATTCTTTTTTGCAAATATTGTACTTCCTCTTATTCTTAAACTTAATTTTTAAATGGACAGCGCAACAAAAACATTCTCCGAAGGAGTCCGGCTGGAAAAAACAACAGATCTGAATACCGATTTCGAAATAAGGAGTCAAAATTCGATGTGTGTGAACAGCTCGGAAATTGACAAACCAGTTGTTTCAAATATCAAATTTGTTTTTGCAGGGATTTTATTTGGGATCATATTGGTAAAATCGGAGGTGATCTCATGGTTTCGTATACAGGAAATGTTTCGCCTCCAAAGTTTTCATATGTACGGGGTCATCGGTTCAGCGGTTGTGGTTGGAATGATCAGCATCTTTATTATCAAAAAACTTAAGCTGAAAACAATTGACGGTGAGCCTATTCATTTTGATAATAAGAAATTTAGCAAGGGACAGATTTACGGAGGCTTGCTTTTTGGTTTTGGCTGGGCCATGACCGGCGCATGCCCGGGTCCATTATTTGCTTTGATAGGCAATGGGGCCACAGTAATCATCGTAACTTTATTCAGTGCTATCATGGGCACTTGGGTATACGGATACCTGAGAGATAAATTGCCACATTGATCGATTATAATTGAAATGAAACCGACCGTCTCATATAAAACATGTTTTGTTTTATTGCCTCTTGTCTTTG
>DASTIZ010000311.1:0-8086 GCA_035717045.1 Chitinophagaceae bacterium | reverse complement strand
TCGCCATTAGTTTCGTCCGAAATAAAATACACATACCCGTTCTTGTCGATCGTTGCACCGAAATCCTTGCCTTCCCATGTCGTGTATTTTTTATGCTGTTTTGTCTTTAAGTTATATGATTGAATATCGGGATTGAAGGGTCCCTTGTATCGTTTACGCTGCGCCTGGTTACTGCTTTCCCAGGAATCACTGAAAAATACCTCGCCGGATGTCGGGTGCTCAACGAGGTTATGATCATATTGAAAAAAGTGATCGCCAAAGATCCTTTGTGGTGTGCCCCCGTTAACACTCACTTTAAAACCTGCAGTCCGGTTCAAACGATTGCTGTTAAAATAGATATTCTGAGAATCCCAGGTCCAACCCGTTACATCGTCAATGCCACTGTGATAGGTCAATTGTCTGACTTCACCCCCATTTGCAGGTATAATAAACACATCCGGATTACCATATTGAGTTGCCGTAAATGCGATCCACCTACCATCCGGAGAGATCCGGGGCGAAGTCTCATACCCCTGCATAGCAGTCAGCCTCGTAGCGTTGCCGTCATTTACGTTTGCTTTCCACAAATCACCTTCAAAGGCGAAGATGACCGTTTGTGCATCGGGAGTGAGGGTAGGATGAGAAAGAAAAAATGCATTGTGTTGAGAAAATGACTTAACGGAAAACAACCATGCAAAAATGACGAGTAAGCGGTTCATAAAAATAGTTTTGGGCGACCAAAGTACACCCAAAATCATTTGAAAGTTTCCCGCTGATAAAAAAGTCCCATCCCGACCTTCCCCGTTAGGGACGGCCATCCGCAGACAGTCCTAACTTATTTGCAGATTTTTTAGATGGTAAAGCTACTTTAGGTCACCACGTTGATCATCTTATTTTTTACATAAATGATCTTCTTCGGCTGCTTGCCTTCCAGCCATTTTGTAACAACGGCATCTTTTAACACTATTTCTTCTACCTGTTGTTGAGTGGCATCAAGAGCAAGCGTGAGTTCAGTTCTTGTTTTGCCATTGATGGCAACCGGGTATGCTTTTGAAGTCTCTTTCAGGTATTTTTCATTCCATTTGGGGAACGGTGCATTGAGGATTGAGGCCTCACCCCTGGCCCCTCTCTTGCTTCGCTCCGCTCGCAATGACGCGGAGAGCGGAGCCTGGCGTAGCTGCGCATACAATTCTTCTGCAATGTGTGGAGCATATGGAGCTAATAGAATTAATAAGGGTTCAAGAATTTCTTTCTTATGGCACTTCAGATCGGTCAGCTCATTTACACAGATCATAAATGTGCTGACACCGGTATTAAAACTGAATCGCTCTGTATCTTCTTCTATTTTTTTTATTGTTTTATGAAGAATTTTTAGTTCGGCATCGGTTGGCGCCTCACCCCGACCCTCTCCTGTCGGAGAGGGAGAAGCAGTCGTCCAAATTGGACCTTTTACATCATCAAAGAATAATCTCCAAAGTTTTCTCAAAAACCTATGAACACCTTCAATACCTTTTGTATCCCAGGGCTTGCTCATTTCAACGGGACCGAGGAACATTTCGTACATGCGGAAGGTGTCGGCACCGTATTTTATTACAAGATCGTCAGGATTAACGGTGTTAAATTTTGATTTGGACATTTTTTCGACTTCACTGCCGCAGATATACTTTCCATCTTCCAGAATAAATTCAGCATTTGAATATTCACCTCCTCTCCATTTCTTGAACGCTTCCCTATCTAATTCGTATCCGTCAACAATATTTACGTCAACATGAACTGGAACTATGGAGAACTTCCCGGCATATGGATCATTAGATAATTTTTTCCATTCTAAGCCAAATCTGCTGTTGCGCCAATCATCAAGGGTTTCATTTGATAAAAAACCATGTTCTAAATATTCCTGATAATATTTTGATGAAACAAAAATTGGGTATTTGAACTCCGGAGTTCCGGATGGATTTGTGACTATGACTCTATAAACAAATCTTGAACTCCCCTGTATCATCCCCTGGTTCACTAATCTTTTATACGGCTCTTCATGGCCGATCAACCCAGTATCATACAAAAACTTTGTCCACATGCGGCTGTACAATAAATGACCCACGGCATGCTCAGTACCGCCGATATAAAGGTCAACCTGTCCCCAGTAATCGGAAGCTTTACGTGAACAAAATTCATTGTCATTATGAGGATCCATGTAGCGCAGGAAATACCATGAGGAACCGGCATAACCAGGCATTGTATTTACTTCACGTCTCACCCCCGGCCCCGCTCCTGGCGGAGAGGGGAGATTGACCCACTCTTTAAGATTAGCTAAAGGACCTTCACCATCAGGTCCGGGTGTTAATTCGTCCATATGTGGCAAAACAACCGGCAATTCTGATTCCTCTAATGAATAAGCAATGCCATCCTTCCAGATGATTGGAAAAGGTTCACCCCAATAACGCTGACGACTAAATGCCGCATCACGCATTTTGTAATTCACTTTTCTTACTCCGATCTCCAATTCTTCTAATCTCTTTATCACAACATCGATCGCATCTTTCATCACCATGCCATTCAGAAAATCCGAATTCATGAGTATTGCATCCTTTGTCGGGTTCGCTTCTTCACCGTTGTAATGATCACCAATGATATTTGTAATGGGAATATTGAAGTGTTGCGCAAATAAAAAATCACGCTGGTCGCCACATGGCACAGCCATTATGGCACCGGTACCATAACCGATCAATACGTATTCCGATATCCAGACCGGGATCGGTCTTCCGTTAAATGGATTGAGAGCATACGAACCCGTGAAGACCCCGGTGATCTTTTTCTCCGCCATGCGTTCTCTTTCACTGCGACTTTTTACATAGGCGATGTATTCAACCACGGCTTGCTTGTGTTCGGGTGTGGTTACCAGTTCTACCAGCTCATGTTCCGGCGCGATCACCATAAAGTCGACGCCAAAAATGGTATCTGGACGAGTTGTATAAACGCGAAGTTTGGGCGCCTCACCGCCTACCCCTCTCCTGACGGAGAGGGGAGTATCTGCACCCCTGCCTTCTAATGCTTTATTAATAAATGATTTTATTTTTTCAATTACCTGTTCTGTGTTGCTTAAAACCTCGTCATTAGTAAATCGAAGCAATGATAAGCCGACCGAACTCATGCATTTGGTCCGAATCTCATCATACAGTTTTTGTTCCTCAGCATTGTGATATTCACCATCGATCTCAATGACCAGTTTTACAGGCAGCAATGCAAAATCAACAATATAACCTTCTATTGCATGTTGCCTGCGAACCTTAACGCCAAGTTGATTATTCCTGATTCGCTGCCACAAAACATCTTCCGCTTCAGTTTTGTTTTTTCTATTTTCCCTACTATAATTTTTTAATGTCTGCCAGAGACTAATATCTGCAGTTTTAAAAAGTCGTTTAGAAGCAGGGGGTTCTTCCTCCCCTTCTCCGCCAGGAGAAGGGTTAGGGGTGAGGCGGACTTCAAAATCGATCTCTGCGCCACTGCTCTTACCGATCCAGTTACTTTGCATCTCCTTCATGCTCTCACTGAAATCAACTTTTTGCAACCCCTCTAGCAAACGATCAGCATATTCGGTGATCCGCAAATACCATTGACGCAATTTCTTTTTTACTACCGGATGCCCGCCACGCTCACTGACTCCATTGATCACCTCATCATTCGCCAGTACCGTACCCAACGCTTCACACCAGTTCACCTCACCAAACCCGCAATACGCCAAACGATACTGCATAAGGATATCCTGTTGTCTTGCTTCATCAAAGTTCTTCCATTCTTTCGCGCTAAAACTTTCGGTATCATGTTGCGTGTTCGGTATGGGGTGTTGTTTATTGCCTTCATTCTCAAAAGATGCAATCAAATTCGCAATCGGCTCAGCTTTTTTGTTCCACCTGTTATAAAACGAATTGAACAACTGCAAAAAGATCCATTGCGTCCATTTATAAAATTTTGGATCACTTGTTCTTACTTCCCGGTCCCAGTCAAAACTAAAACCGATATTATCCAATTGCTTTCTGAAATTATTGATGTTGTTCTCGGTTGAGATCGCCGGGTGAATACCATGTTCGATCGCATATTGTTCAGCCGGCAAACCAAATGCATCATAACCCATCGGGTGCAGTACATTAAAGCCTTTCAATCTTTTGAACCGCGCATAAATATCTGATGCAATATACCCCAGCGGGTGCCCGACGTGCAACCCGGCCCCGCTTGGGTAAGGGAACATATCCAACACATAATGCTTTGGTTTGGGAGAATCATTCGATACTTTATAAACATCATTCTCCTTCCACCACTGCTGCCACTTCTTTTCTATATCACGGAAATTGTACTCCATCTGTTATTGCGAGGCGAAGCCGAAGCCATCTCCTCAATGTTTTTTTAGTTATGTTCCCGGCACCATTGCTACTATTAAGCATCGTTGCGTCGCACTCTTCAACGCCTGGAATCCTATTCAACAATTGATGATAAGAATTGATGTTGATGAACACGTCGCTATGCTTAATGCAAGCTGTGCGTCGCAAGGGACAATGAGCAAAGATGTGAAAGAAGACTTAAAAAGAATTCATTTACACCCACTCAAAAAATATCAATCAAACCGCATCGTTAGAGAGCAACAAATTTACGGATTGACCTGCATATGTGGGAACAAACCCGTTACTTTGCCCGTCCGAACGAATGGTCTTTAAGCGGCAACAGAGGCATATTGTTCATCCGGGCGGACCAATCCTTAAAAACCTCCGAAGCAGGGCTTTGGAATAAATCAAAGTACTCATGGTCAAACCAGGAAGAGCTTCCATCAAACGTGGCAAACCATCTTATTTCATGTCTATTTTGGGCGTTACCCTTGTCTTATTCCTGATGGGAATCATCGGGCTCCTCACCATCAATGGCCGACAGATTATCCGCAGCATCAAAGAAAGTCTGGAGGTGCAGGTCTATCTCAAACAGAACATCAAGGATACGGCAAGACAGAACCTGCAGAATTATATCGCTTCACAACCTTATGTAAAAAATCTGAAGTATACCGACAAGGAAACAGCAAAAAAAGAATGGGCGAAGACCGGTGGCGAAGATTTTTCTCAACTCATCGATAATAGCCTGCTGCCGCCGAGTATCGATTTTACTTTGAAGGCGGAATTCATCGATTCGGCGAAGCTGGCGGACATAAAAACTGATATTGCGAAATTTCCGATTGTAGATGAAATAAAATATCCAACAGTCGTAGTGCAAAAAATGAGCGCGAACTTCAAAATGGTAACAGTCATTTTATTGATCGCTGCTATATTGATATCTGCGACGGTAATAATTCTTATCGACAATACGATCCGGCTGGCCATGTTCAGTAATCGTTTCCTGATAAAAACGATGCAGATGGTTGGCGCCACGAGATGGTATATTGCAAAGCCGCTGGATATAAGAGCTATCATAAATGGCGCTCTCAGCGGTATTTTAGCTACTGTAATCGTTTATCTTCTCGTGGTCGGGCTTGAGAGTTTCTTTGCTGACTTCAGAAAGCTCAGGGATATTCAATCGCTTTTGTTGTTGGGTTTTATCCTGGTTGTCCTGGGCGTGGCTATCACAGTTTTCAGCACACACCGCAGTGTGCTCAAATATCTCAGGATGAAACTGGATGAACTTTATTAGTCAATAGTTTGTAGTCGATAGTCGGTAGTTGCGGAGGATTCTTCAGGGAAACCAACGACTAATGACTGTTGACTGCCGACTTTCCTTATATTGCACCCCTAAATTTTTCACATGGCTGAAAAAAAGACGACACCTTCAGGCAATCCCGCTTTATTTGAAAAACAAAACCTTTGGCTGATGTTGGTAGGTGTTGTTATTATTGCATTTGGGATGCTTCTAATGGTAGGTGGCAACAGTAAAGACCCCAATGTTTTCAATTATGACGAGGTATATAGTGCCCGGAGGATATCGATTGCCCCGGTCCTGATTATTATTGGTCTTGGGGTGGAGATCTATGCGATATTCAAAAAACCAAAAGCTTAATTTGCAAATGCCCAAATTTGCCAATATGCGAATAATTTGTCACTACCCGTTTTATTTGCACATTGGCACCCTGGCAAATTAGCACATTCACATGAGTTTAGTTGACGCCATTATTCTTGCGATTGTAGAAGGTCTGACCGAATTTCTTCCTATATCATCTACCGGTCATATGATCGTAACCAGTTACCTGCTGGGAATTCATAAAGAAGAATTCACAAAGCTATATGAAGTATCGATCCAGTTCGGTGCTATCCTGGCAGTCGTGGTTTTATATTGGAGAAAATTTTTTGAATTCAAACGCTGGCAATTTTATGTAAAGCTTATTGTCGGCGTTTTGCCTGCTTTGCTGCTTGGCTTGTTATTTTCCGACACAATTGATGCCCTGTTAGAAAGCCCGGCAACCGTCGCGATCACCATGCTTGCCGGAGGATTTGTTCTTGTTTTTATTGACAGGCTGTTTAAACTACAGACCATCGAATCGGATGACCAGATTAGTTTTCCAAAAGCGTTTTTGGTTGGATGCTGGCAGGTACTTGCCATGATACCGGGTGTGAGCAGAAGCGCAGCATCAATTATTGGTGGCATGCAACAGAAATTTACAAGACATCTGGCTGCCGAGTTCTCGTTTTTCCTTGCCGTGCCCACCATGTTTGCGGCCTCTTGCTATACGATTTTCTTTAAAGATTGGGGCACCGGCCCCCTGGCAAAAAAGGGTTATGAAATTATTATGCAAACCAATGAGAACATAACCTCATTTATTGTGGGAAATGTTGTAGCCTTTGTGGTTGCCATGCTGGCGATAAAATTTTTCATTAATTATTTGAAGATCTATGGGTTTCGGGCTTTTGGATTTTACCGGATACTTGCCGGCATCATATTACTCATCATCATCTTCAGCGGTATGATGGAAGTGAGTTGATATTTTCTCATTATCTTTCCCGTCACCAAAATTCAATTGCATGCAGACAGCTTCAAAAAAAGTTGTGAATGGATGGGCGATGTATGATTGGGCGAGTTCTTCTTATAATCTTGTAATTACTTCTACTATTTTCCCCACCTATTTTGAATCAATTGCTGTTGATGATGCGAATGTGTCCAAAACAACCGTAACCTTCCTAGGAAGGCATTTTGAAAACACGGCGCTTTACAATTATGCTATAGCATTGTCAATGTTCATAGTTGCTGTGATGTCGCCCCTTCTTTCCTCCATTGCCGACTACAAAGGCAATAAGAAAAAATTCCTGGTTTTCTATTTTACATTGGGAAGCGTGGCCTGCTGTTTACTGTATTTTTTTCAAAGAGACACCTTATGGTTAGGCGTAACAGGAATAATTATAGCCTGCATTGGATTTTGGGGAGCACAGGTTTTCTATAATTCATTTTTGCCGGATATCGCGTCGGTGGAGGATCGGGACCGTGTGAGTGCCAAAGGATTTGTGTATGGATATATCGGAAGTGTTTTATTACAGCTGGTGTGTTTTGTATTTGTCTTGGTACCCGACAAATTTGGCATTACTGAAGCTAAAGGAGCACAGATCTCGTTCTTGCTGGTGGGCGTTTGGTGGTGGGTTTTTGGGACTTACTCGGTGTCCAGATTGCCTGATCCGATTCCTGCAGGCGGAGGTGATCAGCACGATATCTTAACCAAAGGCTATAAAGAATTAAATAAGGTGTGGAACCAGGTCAGTCATATGCCGAGACTGAAACGTTTCCTGGCTTCATTTTTCTTTTATAACATGGGCGTACAAACTGTGATGCTTGTGGCCACGTTATATGGCAAAAGTGAGCTTGGATTACAAACGGAAAACCTCATTATCGCAATCCTTCTGATTCAACTGATCGCGATTCCCGGTGCTTATGTCATTTCCAGGGTATCATCGAAAATCGGGAACATCCCAACATTGATGATACTTGTCGTGATGTGGATCATTGTTTGCATTTGTGCATTCTTTATTCCCGAAGGAGGCATTTATGAGTTTTATGCTTTAGGTGCTTTTGTTGGTTTTATTATGGGTGGCATACAATCACTGAGCCGGTCTACCTATGCCAAGCTAATGCCGGAAACAAAAGATACCGT
>DASTIZ010000310.1:0-6293 GCA_035717045.1 Chitinophagaceae bacterium | reverse complement strand
AACAATGAGTGTGGGGATCAGCAACCGGTTCAGCGTGGAAGCCCTTGACGAATTTTACGATGGGATTTATGCGGCATGCGAAAAATATGGCGTTGATCTGGTTGGCGGCGATACTGCATCGTCACAGAAAGGATTTATAATTTCGGTAACGGCAATCGGTGAAGTAACCCCGGATAAATATGTCAAAAGAAGCGGTGCGCAAAAAGGGGATCTGCTTTGTGTCAGTGGTGATCTGGGAGCCGCCTACCTCGGTCTCCTTTTTCTGGAAAGAGAGAAAAAGATCTTCCTGGAAAACCCGGCCATACAACCCGATCTTGAGGGCGAATCATATGTTGTCGGAAGGTTATTGAAACCTGAAGCAGGAAAGAACGTTATTGAGTTTTTTGAAAAGCAATCCATAACCCCCACATCGATGATGGACATAAGCGATGGGCTAAGCTCAGAGATACTGCATATTTGTAAGGAAAGCGGGGTGGGTTGTGTTTTATATGAAGAAAAGATCCCGGTGGCCGAAGAAACAAGAAAAGCCGCGTTTAAGTTCGAGATCGATCCAACGGCGTGTGCGCTGAGTGGGGGTGAAGATTATGAATTGCTTTTTACCATTCATCAATCGGACTATGATAAGCTCGTCTTAAATGAAGAAATTAGTGTGGTCGGTTATATTACTGACGCGGCAGAAGGAGCCAGGATCATTACAAAAGGAAATAACACTTTTCCCATCACGGCGCAGGGATGGGATGCATTGAAGAAAAAGTAAGTGAGTTCGTCTATGAAAAGACTATTCAACATGCAATTGGCAATCAGCAATTGGCAAATTAAGAGGAGATGGCACGGTAACGGGACCCCACGTTTGTGGATTGTCTATTGCTTACTGCTTATCCTATTTGCTTCCTGTTCTGTGTCAAGATATTCATTCAGTCCAGCGAAAAAATATTCGCCGGCCCAGTTAGATAAGGATTATTCGATCTTTCGCGGAGCCATGGAAGAAACCCACCCCGGCATTTATTGGTACACTCCCAAAAGTGAAATGGATAAATATTTTGACTGGGGTAAAGAACAGATCAAAGATTCATTGAATGAAGAACAGTTTAGAAAAGTATTGAACTATGTTACGTCGAAGATCAACTGCGGACATACGGTGACAAGGGCCTCGAAGGCTTTCATAAAATACCGTGACACAAACCAGAGCAGGATATTTCCGTTAAGTCTTAAGATCTGGTCCGGTACTACAGATACGGCAACCGTGGCAGCTAATCTTATCAGGAAGGATTCGGTACTCACAAGAGGCATTGTTGTAAAACGAATTGATCACAAACCCATTTCAACCATCCTCGATACACTTTGCCAGTACATTTCAAGTGACGGGTATAACCTGACGCACAAATACCAGGCGCTAAGTAACCGCGGTGGATTTGGCACAGCATTTACTTCGATATTTGGTCAAAAAGAAAACTATTTCATCGACTATGTCACAAGCGATGGCGCAGAAGGGTCGGCTTCTATTCCAGCTTATAACCCAAGAACAGATTCTGCCAATCGCGCCGCGATCAGCCGGTTTGCAAGAACAACCCGGGCTGAAAGAAAAAAACAGATCATTGCTGCCACGAGAAACCTGAGGATGGATTCGATAAACAGAATTGCCTTCCTGGATCTTTCGTCGTTCAGTCGTGGGCTCCGATTAAAGTCCTTTTTCAAAACTTCTTTTAAGGAGTTAAAAGAAAATCGTATAAAATACCTTGTCATAGATGTACGTGGCAATGGCGGGGGGAGTGTAACCAACTCAACATTTCTTACAAAGTTTGTTGTTGATAGAAAATTCAAAGTTGCCGATTCACTATACGCCAGGACAAGGAATAGCCGCTACAAAAAATACATCGACGGGTATTTTTTCAATCGATTATTTATGCTATTCATGACATCAAAAAAGAAGGATGGCAAATATCATTTCGGGTATTTTGAAAGACATTATTTCAAACCGAGGAGAAAACATCATTTTGACGACAAGGTATACATCCTTACCGGCGGGAATTCTTTTTCGGCAACTACTTTATTTACGCAAACTGTAAAGCCCCAGGAAAATGTGATCGTTGTTGGCGAAGAAACCGGTGGTGGCGCTTATGGAAACTCCGCATGGCTTATTCCTGACCTGGTGCTTCCTTCGACTGGCATACGTATCCGTCTTCCTTTGTTCCGTTTGGTTATCGATAAAAATCTGCCTAAAGATGGGCGGGGTGTTCAGCCGGAAGTTATCTCGATGCCTACAACAGAAGCCATCCGTCGCGGGGCTGATTATAAAATGGAAAAAGTGTTGGAGCTTATCCGAAAACATCAATAACATTCATCTCGTTGTCGAACACAACAAAGGAAGCTTCATAATTTCTTTCAATCAACCCGGTTTTATTATCAATGCCCAGAATTCTTGCGGGGTACAGTGAACCCATTCGCAGCCCTTCCTCTAAATCAATACCGGCATGATCAATGCAATTCTTGACCGCCTTCATCATCGTCAAGGCTGAGCCGGATAAAGTGCCATTTGGCAATACATACCGGTCGCCTTTAAAAACATGCTGATAAGGCCCCGTAGTGGTTTCGGCGACAGCATCAGTGATCAACCAGATCCTATCTCCTAAAATTTTTTTACTGATTCTTATGGAAGCATAATCAACATGAACACCATCAGCAACCAGGCTGCAGCAAACAGAAGGATGATCATAGATAGCACCAACCATCCCCGGCTCACGGCTCTGGAATTGCGACATCGCATTGAACAAATGGGTAACGACGCCGATCTTTTCAAATCCTTTCATTGCCTGGTTGTAGGTTGCATTCGTGTGACCGGCAGAAACAACTATACCATTTGATAATAAATGATCAACAATTTCGTCATCCACCATTTCAGGTGCCAATGTGATCATCTTTACAACACCATCGGCTTCATCAACAAGTTTTTTTGCTTCATCAAGGGATGGCTTATGAATGCATTCAAGTAAATGGGCTCCCCTTTTTTCCGGATTGATCCATGGACCTTCCAGGTGAAGTCCCTGTAATCCTCTTCCTCCGTCGCTTACATATTGCTTTGCCATGGCGATCGCTTTGCTAAAAACTTCCGAAGTGTTGGTTGCTGCCGTCAATAAGAATTTTGATGCGCCACCTTGTAAGCAATAATTATAGGTGGCCTCAATAGCTTCGATGGAAGGATTCGCCGAAAACAAATACCCATTACCACCATAGATCTGCAGGTCGATCAGCGCGGGCGCAATATTATTGCCGCCAAGATCTTTTATCTCATAGTCATCAGGGACATCGGTATCATAAACAAAACCGCTGATTATTCCGTCATCAACAAGAATGGCGCTGCCTGTAAGGATCTGCTTCCCCGTAAAAATTGTTCCGTTTGTAAATACCCGTTTCATGACTGCCGGCGAAGTTAGGGTTGTATCATAAAATTATCGCCGTCTTTCCAAAAAGGGAGTCTTGATCTCACCTCTTCGAGTCTTTCTTTATGAAGTGTCACGGTAAAAATATCTTCGTCGTATGATTTTGTATACAAAACTTCTCCCATCGGGTCAATCACCATGCTGTCGCCGCTATGATTAATTTTATTCCCATCATGTCCAACGCGATTTACTCCAACCACATAGCATTGATTCTCGATCGCCCTGGCCTGTAACAAAGTCTTCCATGCATGCACTCTTCTGTCGGGCCAGTTAGCTACATATATCAGCAGATCATACTCGGGTCTTTCTTCCTGCAATTGTTGTCTGGCCCAAACCGGGAATCTGAGATCATAGCAAACCAGTAAGTTTACCCGCCAGCCTTTCGCCGAAGCGATCAGGCGCTTTGTGCCGGCCGTAAATTCACTTCCTTCGCCTCCATAGTTGAACAAATGTCTTTTATCATAAGTTCCGTATTGACCATTTGGCAACATCCATATCAACCGGTTGTAATAACTACCGTTTTCTTTTATGATGACACTGCCGGTAAGAATAACTTTTTTTTCTGCGGCCACCTTTTTCATCCATTGAACCGTCTCACCGTCCATTGTTTCGGCCAGTTGCTTTGGTTTCATACTAAACCCCGTGCTAAACGTTTCGGGAATGATCACGATCTCGGTTTCTTCAGAAATGGAATTGATCTTTTCTCCAAACATTTTCCTGTTAGCAGAAGGATCTTCCCAATGAAGTTGGGTCTGAATACCCGATATGGTAAGTGTTGACATGGCTGTAAAGTTATTTAGTATCGCTATTTCCCGGGTATAATTATTAGGACCTATCCATCCATCACTTTAACCTTTTCATCTCGGCCCAATTCTGTATTTTTCAGGCATAAATTTTTCATGTATGCTTTTTGGAAAAGATGCGAAGAAACCCTGGTTGTTTGTAATTAGTCAATTTATTTTTGTTCTTCTCGGTGCACAAAATGTTCCCGGCGTATCCGCCACAAAATGGACACCGGACGGAAATTCCTACTATGCAGTTGAAAAGAAAGAGATCGTAAAAATTAAATTGCCGTCGCAGGATAAATCAGTTTTTATCAGCCGCAGGCAATTACTAACGCCGGCCGGTGACACCCTCAATCCGCGCAGCTTCCAGCTTTCCGCCGATGGCAAGCTGGCTCTTATTTATACAAATACACAAAAAGTATGGCGTTTTCATACGCGGGGTGACTATTGGTTATTGACACTGGCCACCGGCACCCTGAAACAAATGGGAAAAGGAAGGCCTGTATCTTCATTGCAATTCGCAAAATTTTCTCCGGATAGTAAGAAGATAGCATATGTAAGTGAAAGAAATATCTATGTGGAAGACCTGGCTACAGGTGCTATCAAAAAATTAACGAGCGACAACGGAACAAAAAAGCTGATCAACGGAACTTTTGATTGGGTGTATGAAGAAGAATTCTCCTGCCGTGATGGCTTTCGCTGGAGCCCGGATAGTAAAACCATCGCGTACTGGCAAATTGATGCCAACAAGATCCGGGATTATTACATGCTGAATACAACCGACTCTGTTTACAGTAAAGTGATACCGGTTGAATATCCTAAAGTAGGTGAACCACCTTCGCCTGCACGAATAGGTGTTGTGAGCATTGCCACGGCACAAACCAGGTGGATGAAGATCCCCGGCCAGCCTGATCAACATTATTTGATAAGAATGGAATGGGCGGGACCGGGTCAGATCATCTTACAGCAGCTTAACCGTAAGCAAAATGAAAGCAAGGTGATGACCTGCAATACCTATACCGGTGATGCAAGAGTCATTTTGACTGAAACGGATAATGCATGGGTATCTACGATCAACGAATGGAGAAGTGATGTGAGAGGCTGGGACTGGATCGCGAAAGGAAATGAATTTCTCTGGCTAAGCGAGAAAGACGGGTGGCGTCATTTATACCGTATCAGCAAAGACGGTAGTAAAGTATCATTGATCACTAAAGGGAACTATGACGTGATGGACCTGCTAAACATCGACGAAAAGACAGGGTTTGTCTATTTCTATGCATCACCAACCAATGCGACACAACGCTTTTTATACTCAGTGAAGCTTGATGGGAATTATCCTGCTGAACGAAGGTCACCACCCGGGGAAGAAGGTACCCATACTTATGAAATTTCACCAAACGGAAAATTTGCGCGTCATGTATTTTCGAACTATTATACCGCGCCATTAACAGAATGGATAACGCTTCCTGATCACAAGCCATTCAAAGAATCAGATGATATTGCTAAAAAAATAAAGAAGGAGGATAAGGAGAAGAGCAATATGCAGTTTTTCCAAATAACCACAGAAGAAGGTGTAACTATGGATGGATGGAGAGTATTGCCCAGGAATTTTGATAGTACAAAAAAATATCCGGTTGTATTTTATGTATATGGCGAACCTGCGGGTACAACAGTAAATGACAGTTATGGGGCCAGTAATAATTTCTTATACAGGGGCGATATGGCTGCTGAAGGTTATATCCAGGTTTCTTTAGATAATCGTGGCACGCCGGCGCCAAAAGGAAGAGAATGGAGGAAAGCGATCTATAAAAAGATCGGCCAGTTGAATATTCGTGACCAGGCATTAGGCGCAAAAGAAGTGATGAAATGGAACTTTATCGATACAACGCGAATAGCAGTATGGGGCTGGAGTGGCGGCGGTTCCTCAACCCTTAACCTGATGTTCCAATATCCCGATCAATATCAAACGGGGATCTCCATTGCACCTGTTACCAGCTCTTTGTTGTATGACAATATTTATACGGAAAGATACATGGGCCTGCCGCAGGAGAATAAAGAAGATTATGAAAAG
>DASTIZ010000309.1:0-5582 GCA_035717045.1 Chitinophagaceae bacterium | reverse complement strand
CGACCCATTCGGCGCTGCACCTCAGGGCGGCTGCACGGAAGCCTAATCAGGGAATTGAAGCTGTTATAAAATACTATTTCATTTCCGAAGCATGTTCTGATTTTCTATTCGCCTTCAATTCCTTATCCCTCCTTATTTTTTCCCAATATTTTTTGTGAACGAGCAGCATACCAAAACTTTCCCCATCATGACGATCCAGATGTTTGTGGTGCATCTTATGCGCCCATCGAATGGCCCGGACATAACTATTGTTGCTCCGGGTAAACCATTTGAAGCGCTGGTGTATGATCACATCATGCACTAAAAAATATCCAATGCCATAAGCCATGATGCCAAAGCCGATCGCCTGCATCCACCAAACATTATTGTAAGTACCAAAGTAGATCAGCAAAATACTGGGTACGGCGAAGATGATAAAGAAGGCATCGTTCTTTTCAAAAAAACCGGGCTCGGGCTGGTGGTGATCTTTATGCAGGTACCATAAAAATCCATGCATAACATAGCGATGCGTTAACCAGGTAATGCCTTCCATGATGATAAATGTGCCTGCTAAGATCAATATGTAAAAAAGCCATGTCATGCTGAAATGTTTTGATAACGTGAAACCCACCATTCTTCAATCCGGGGAAAAGCGATATGAAACCAGGCGGTGAATTTTTGCGGATGGGATTGAAGCATGGTTTTTATTTCTGCAATTTCCTTATAACAAGCCTCGCTTACTTCGGCAGGGTTAATGGTTAACCCGCCTTCATACTCACCTGCAAAAACATGATCAAATTCATGTTCTGTCAATCCGTTTTCAAATTCTGCTTTATAGACAAAATCAAAAATCTTTTCGATGGCAGTTTCGAACCCCAGCTCTTCCATCAGTCTTCTTTCAGCCGCCTCTTTTGTTTTTTCACCCGGCATTGGGTGGCTGCAACAGGCATTTGTCCATAATCCAGCGCTATGATATTTATTTAATGCTCTTTGCTGCAATAACATCTCACCCTTGCTGTTAAAAATAAATACACTGAATGCCCTATGCAATAAACCTTGCTTATGGGCTGCCATTTTATCCATGATGCCAGTCATGTCATCATGCTCATTTACTAATATTACTTTTTCATCTCCTTTCATCCTATCAATCCTAATTGATTTTTCACGCCTGCTCTTAAAATAATCATTGCTTTTTTGTAATCGGGTATGCGGATCCTTGTTTCGAGGACCCTTGCCGGCTCCAGGCTCCTGATCTTTTTAAAGAGCGATAAATAGTATTTGTAAGCAACATATACGCCAAACCTGGATTTCAACGGCAATTTTACAATTCCCGAATATGCCTGTTTGAAATCGTTATAGATACCGGCCTCAATTTCTTTTTTGTCGCAATCTGTAAAGTTATTGAAATCGCATCCCGGAAAGTACATTCTTGATAAACCGTTATAATCGGCTTTTATATCCCGTAAAAAATTTACTTTTTGAAAGGCTGCTCCCAGGGCTCTCGCCGGTGCTTTTAGTTTTTCATAGAGATCTTTTTTCCCTTCGCAAAAAACATGAAGACACATAAGGCCCACCACCTCTGCGGATCCGTAAACATATTCGTCAAAATTTCTTGTATCATACGTTTTCTGCGTCAGATCCATTTCCATACTATGGAAAAACGCTTCAATAAGTTCGTGATCGATGCCGAATTGGTGAACCGTTTGCTGAAAACTTTGCAGTATAGGATTTAAGCTGATGCCTCTTTCAATAGCGGCGTACGTTTCTTTTTTAAATTCAGCCAATAAACTCGCCTTTTCATAATCATGAAAAGTGTCCACGATCTCATCGGCAAAACGGACAAAGCCATAAATATTGAATATTGGCTGACGCATATCATGATGCAATAAGCGGATGGCGGATGAAAACGAGGTGCTGTACCCCGTGGTCGTTATCTCACTGCATTTGGCACTTACTTTATGGAATTTTTCGATCATGTTATAAGGTTTTGGAATTATTAAATTGTCCAACGTGTCTCTTGGCCCTTCCATTGAATTCTTTGATCACTTCATTTGACACGACTTCACCACTAATCAAACAAGGTGGTACGCCCGGGCCGGGTACGGTGAGTTGACCTGTATAAAAAAGGTTCCCCACCTTTTTGCTCTTGCATGAAGGCTTGAACAGGGCTGTTTGCATCAACGTATTTGCCAGCCCGTACGCGTTTCCCCTGAATGAATTGTATTCACTGGCAAAATCCGAAACTGAAAACGTTTTTTTATAGATCACCGAATCAAGGATTGATTGACCGGTATGTTTTTCCATTCTATGAATGATCTGTTGAAAATATTGTTCTCTTACCGCTTCATTATCGTCTTCCAGCCCTGCTGCCACAGGTATCAGCATTACCATGCTATCACAACCTGCCGGGGCCACAGAAAGGTCGGATATTGAATTTATACTTACATAGAAAAGAGGATCGGTTGGCCATTTTGGTTCCTTATAAATTTCTTTTGCATGTTGTTCAAACGGAACATCGAAGAATAAAGAGTGATGAACTACATTCTTCAATTTTTTATTAAGCCCGACAAAATATAAAAGGCAACTCGGCGCCATCACCCGTTTATTCCAGTAAGGTTTGCTGTAACTACGACTCTCGGCCGGCAAGAGTTTTTCCTCGGTAAAATGATAATCGGCCCCGCTGATAACTACATCCGCTTCGTAAACCCGGCGGTTCGTCACCACCTTTTTTGCCACACCATCCTGGATAAATATTTGCCTGGCTTCTTCGTTGAAATGAAATTTTACTCCCAATTCCAGGGCGAGTTTATGCATCGCTTCCACTACTGAATACATTCCTCCTTCCGGGTACCAGGTGCCTCCTTTTATATCAGCATAATTCATCAGGCTGTAGAGGGCCGGTGTATTTCCAGGCAGCGCACCAAGAAACAATACAGGAAACTCCATTAATTGCCTGAGCCGCGCATCTTTGAAATATTTTGCAATATGTTTCCTGATCGATGTAAACACATCCAGCCGAAACACCCCTTTTAATATATCACCATCCATAAACTCCGTTAATGAACGACCAGGTTTGTACACCAGCTTATTGATCCCGACCTCATACTTGAATTTTGCTTCATGAAGATATTTTTCCAGTTGTATGCTTGCACCCGGCTCCAGGTCATCGACCATTTTTTTGAACGCATGATAATCCGCAGGTATATCGGTAAACCCATCTTTCCAGTAAACACGGTACGAGGGATCCAGTCGATGAAGCAAATAAAAATCAGAAACTTTCTTACCAAATTTTCCAAAATAATTTTCAAATACATCGGGCATCCAATACCAGCTGGGACCCATGTCGAATGTAAAACCTTCTTCTTTTAATTGTCTTGCTCTCCCGCCGGGCGTCGAATTCTTTTCCAAAACCAACACGTCCCATCCGGCTTTTGCCATAAAACTGGCTGCTGACAAACCGGCAAAACCACTTCCCACTATAACAACAGAAGATGACATAATTAATTACGGCTGATATTCTCTTTCAATAATTTTCTCGCAAAATGTATCCTGCTTTTGACAGTCCCCAATGGTTCATTCAGTGATTCAGAGATTTCCTGGTAGCGGTAACCTTCAAAGTACAACAAAAACGGCGTTCTGAAAATTTGAGGCAATTGATGTATGGCCTTCGTAATTTCTTTGGATTGCAGGGAACCTGCGCCGCCATTCGTGGTGTTTACCTGCTCATAGGGCGGGGTGCTGACGTAATTATGCACGATTGTTTTATACTTTGCCTTTCTTCTATAATCGTTAATAAAAATGTTTTTCATAATAGTAAACAGCCATGCTTTTACATTGGTACCGCTGCTATATTTATTTTTATTGGCCAGTGCCCTGTATAACGTTTCCTGGAAAAGATCTTTCGCCACTTCCTGGTCATGGGTAAGGCTTACTGCGAATGGCTTCAGCGGTGCTGAATTCTTCATGACCATCTCATTGAACTCGGTTATAGACATAAAATTTTTGTTTAACTTATAATACACCAAAGTTAAACACTCCAAAACGCCATACACGATACTGTTTAACGATTCGAATAAAACCAATTTAAAATCCTAAACAGAAGTACGAAAAGAGAATTTTTGGAGCTGGTTACAACGAAGAAATGAACTCTACCAATTCAGGCAGGGAATGTTTGAATTCGACATTCTTAGGAAGGGATTTCTTATAACCGAGAGTGGGATCACCGGAGATAATGATCCTTGGCCGTGGTATTTTTTCACTCATTTGTGAAAGAAATTTTGAAAAATTAAAACCCGGTGAGCAAGAAGTAAGATGTATATATATGTAGTCTGGCTTTTTTGCTTCCGCAATGAATTGTGCATCTTTAAGCGGTACATTGGCACCAATGTAAAATACGTTAGCACCTCTTTTTTTTAACAGGTAATAAACCAGCAATAGCCCAAGCTCGTGGTGTTCACGTTCAGGTAAAAAAAGAAGAAAGGACTTGTTGGTTTTCACAAGGGGCTTTGCCTGGTCGATGCCAACGATCAGTTTTTGCCTGATGATATTGGTGGTCAAATGCTCCTGTGCAGGGTTGATATTACCGGTTTGCCACAGAATCCCTATTCGTTCGAAAAAGGGAAATATGGTTTTTATGATTGCCTTCTCAATGCCATTCGCCGCAATCTGTTTTTCCACGATCTTCTCAAAACCGGCCGTGTCAAGATCAACCATCTTTTGTATCAGTTCATTTACAATCCGTTCCTCATGA
The DNA here is from genome assembly GCA_035717045.1 of Chitinophagaceae bacterium. Taxonomy (GTDB): domain Bacteria; phylum Bacteroidota; class Bacteroidia; order Chitinophagales; family Chitinophagaceae; genus VBAS01. The sequence goes on along the minus strand of DASTIZ010000309.1, from coordinate 853 downwards.
GCGTGGTCAATATTCAACCCGGCCACTCTTGCCTGCACATCTGCAGCAGACATTTTATTAATGTGAGAGATCTTGAACCCATATTTATTCAATAGCGAAATGTTCAAAATCGTTTTCAGATCATCATTGCTGTAATAACGGATATTCGTGTCTGTCCGGCCGGGCTTTAAAAACGAATAACGTTGCTCCCATATGCGAATAGTATGTGCCTTAATCCCTGATAGGTTTTCAAGATCCTTTATGGTAAACTTTGTCATTGCTTACTAATTACAATCGACGCGAAGAAAAGTTCAACGAAGATCTATAGCTCCGCATTCAATAATTTTCCCGAATCAAGCAACTCTTTCAAGCCATGAGCAATAGACGAATTATGCAAATGATCGAGATGATGCGGGTTGTGAAGATCTGTGCCCGCAAGCTCATAGTATTGGTGTTTGATGAAATATTTGGCGAGCTCATGAACAGATTTTCCATAGGCTCCGGCCAATGACATAATATTTAACTGGAAGAAATAGCCGGCACTCTTTAATTGCTCAAAGAATTCTTTATTTCTTTCATGGTAGACGTATCGTTCGGGATGCGCTATCACCGGCTGGTAATTCTGCATTTGCATTTCAAAAAGTAATTCCTTGAAATCAATAGGCTCACTGGCCATGGAAAACTCCACCAGCACAAGACCATCTCCAAAGGATAACAAAGATTCTTTAGCAGCCAGCAGTCGCTTCAAATTATCATCCAAAAAATACTCCGCGGCGACGCCGAGTTCTGTTTGTATCCCGGCTTCCTGGACAGTTTTTTTGAGTAATTCATACTGCTTCAGGATTTCATCTCTTGTATTCGGATACATATCCTG
>DASTIZ010000308.1:0-4879 GCA_035717045.1 Chitinophagaceae bacterium | reverse complement strand
TAAAATGACAGGGAAGCAAATAAAAATCCCAGGTTCCAAATCACAAATTTCAAATAAGGAACAAATTTCAACTACCAAACGCGCTGCAGCCTTATGGATGCTGGGTTTTAAATTTTAAGCTTGAAATTTAGTTGGAATTTGTCTCTTGTGATTTGTGTTTTATTCTTTGATGGCAGCTATTCCTGGCAACTCTTTTCCTTCAAAGTATTCAAGCATCGCGCCACCGCCCGTACTCACATAACTTATCTTTTCAGCATAGCCAAATTGATTGACAGCGGCGACACTATCTCCACCACCGACCAGGGAAAAAGCTCCTTTTTTGGTAGCCTCGGCAACAGCCTTTGCGACCACCTTGGTGCCATGACGAAATTTTTCCATTTCGAAAACTCCCATCGGTCCGTTCCATAAAATGGTTTTACTACGCGTGATAACATTACGGAATTGTTCACAAGCATTAGGACCAATATCAAGTCCCATCCAGCCTTCAGGAATATGATTACTTGGCGCATCAGAAGTATCGGCATTCGGATCAAACTTATCGGCGATAATAGAATCGGGCGGCAGATGGATGCAGACCCCTTTTGCCTCCGCTTTCTTCAAAATCTCTTCGGCGGTACTCAAGCGATCTTCCTCGCAAAGCGAATTTCCGATCTTGCCCCCCATTGCCTTCATAAAAGTATAAGCCATACCCCCACCGATGACAATGTCCGTAGCTTTCCCTAATAGATTTTCAAGTAGTAAAATCTTATCAGAAACTTTTGCACCGCCAATAATGGCAGTAAATGGCTTTTCAGAATTGTGCAATACTCTTTCTGCACTTTTTACCTCGCCTTCCATCAATAATCCAAACATCCTCTTTTCCGGGGGAAAGAATTTTGCAACGATTGTGGTAGATGCATGTGCCCTGTGAGCAGTACCAAACGCGTCGTTAACATACACATCACCGTGCTTACTTAATTTTTCTGCGAACCGCTCATCTCCTTTTTCCTCTTCTTTATAAAAACGAAGATTCTCCAACAATAAAACTTCACCGGGCTGCAGACCTGCCGACATTTGGTCTGCCTCGCTCCCGATACAATCGTTGGCAAATAAAACAGTTTCGCCGTTCAATAATCTACGTAAATGAACAACTAAATGCTTTAAAGAATATTTTTCTGTGGGGCCTTCCTTGGGTCTTCCAAGATGACTCATCAGGACGACACTTCCACCATCCTTGATGATCTTCTGAATGGTCGGAACCGCGGCTCTCATCCTGGTATCATCGGTGATCCCGTATTTATCATTTAACGGAACGTTGAAATCAACCCTGACCAATGCTTTCTGATCTTTAAAATTATATGCGGAAAACTTTACCATCAGTTAACTGTTTATCCCTGCCTGCTGCAGGTAGGGTTTATCGTCTATGGTTTATTGTTTATGCTTCCAAAAAACCATAAACCAAAAGCTATTTAGAAATCATCTTGGCAAAATAATTTAATGTACGAACCAACTGGCTCACGTAGCTCATTTCATTGTCATACCAGCTAACCGTTCTCACGAGTTGTGTATCACCCACCGTCTGAACTTTTGTTTGCGTGGCATCGAACAAAGATCCATAAGTAATGCCGATAATATCACTGCTTACAATTTCATCTTCAGTATAACCAAAGCTTTCATTGCTGGCGGCCTTCATGGCACCATTCAGTTCTTCAACCGACGTTTTCTTAGCAAGCATAGCTGTCACTTCAGTCAATGAACCCGTCAAGGTCGGTACACGCTGTGCAGAACCATCCATCTTGCCTTTCAGATTTGGCAAAACAAGACCAATCGCTTTGGCAGCGCCCGTGCTATTTGGAACAATATTTTGGGCTGCTGCTCTTGCCCGGCGAAGATCACCTTTTGGATGTGGAGCATCCTGTGTATTCTGATCATTGGTATAAGCATGAACGGTTGTCATTAATGCATTCACAATGCCAAACTTATCATCAAGCACCTGTGCCATGGGTGCCAGGCAATTTGTTGTACAACTTGCACAACTGATGATGGTTTCGCTTCCATCAAGGATATTGTGGTTTACATTAAATACAATTGTTTTCAGATCACCCGTTGCCGGGGCGCTGATCACAACTTTTTTTGCGCCCGCCTTTAAATGGGCTTCCGATTTTGTCTTATCAGTAAAGAAACCGGTACACTCCAGCACCACATCCACATCATGGTCTTTCCAGGGTATCTGGGCGGGATCCTTTTGAGCATATATCTTTATATCATCACCATTCACAACCACTGAATTTTCCGTAGATTTTACTTCTGCATCAAAGCGTCCCTGTGCACTATCATATTTTAGAAGGTGCGCCAACACCTTAGGGCTGGTAAGATCATTGATCGCTACTACATCGATACCATCCATTTTATAGATCTGGCGATAAACAAGCCGGCCAATACGCCCGAAACCATTGATTGCAACTCTTACTGTGCTCATGATTAATTATAAATTTTGGTATTAATGATTTGCCTTCGCTTCAGCTCCGGCGAACAAGGGTGCAAAAGTAAGGAACTGAAAGGATTTGTGAAGTTCTTCAGGTTTCGAGAACGGCAATTTTTATGTATCCAGCTTATTCACTATTGGGAAGCATTTGTTGGATCATACACTTGTGTTTTCCTTTCGTTATTCTACATTTGGATCTTCAATCCTCATTTATTCAATTGAGGACTTCCAGTCTGACAAAAGCTGGTTTTCAGATATGGCGAGATTTTTCAGAGCATTCTGTTTATTGACGTGATTTAATAATTCAAATACTTTTTGCCGGCCATATTTACGATCAATGAATGCGACCAATGAGCCCGATAATCCATACTTATTTTGTCCTTTCCACAAATCATCCAGGGATGAAGGGATTTTATTATCGATTATCATCTGTCGGACAGGCTGAATTCTTTTGTCATCCAACTGGCCACTGACATAAGTCGCTACGCCCTCGACCAGCCAATCCAGTTTTTCAATATAACTAAATGTATGATCGGGATTGTGCTGTCCATGGAAGACATGAACCAGCTCGTGCCATATGACTTCCTTTATCTCCGCTGTGTCACTTGCATTATGATCGCAAGCTTCTTTTTTCCATGAGTTTGGTGAAAGTATATCAAGCCGGTGAGCAATGCCGCTCGCTATCATCCAGCATTCTGATTTGAATGTTGGATCATTCCAGTCCCGGCGCCATTGTCCATCTAAGGAAGACCGGTCTGGAAACACGTACACCTTGAATGTATCCTGGAATTTGTGGTTAAAAAAACTGGCAATATGCTCAATTCCTGATTTGAGATTAACTCCTATACTTTTTACTTCGTTACTGTCAACGGCTGTATAATAAATAGTATACCCGCTCTCACTTAGTTTTTTCCAAACAAGCGAATCGCCCGGTAAAGCCATGTTTTTTGAACACAAAACTGCGCTGATCAAAAGGAGGATGCTTAAGTTGAACGCTTGCTTCATCAGAGTAAAATAGTTGGTTTTATGACGATTATTTGATTCATGGGGTTACAATCGTTCATAAACAAAAAAGTGGTATTAAACTCTGGCAAACTCTTTGCCTCTAAGGGACATTAAACCAAACTGTACAATTATGAAAAAACTAGTTCTTTTGATCCTTCCCGCACTCATAGTATTGACCGTCAGTGCTCAAAAAGGAAGTGCGGTTCTGCGGGGCGGATTAAACCTTGCCAACGTATCCGTCACTGAAAACGGGAGAATCGATGACGCCAAAATGCTTACCAGCTTCCAGGTTGGTTTTATCGGGGATGTCCAATTGGCGGAATTTATTTCGCTCCAGCCAGGACTTCTTGTTACCGGTAAAGGAACCAAATCGCAGGATGGCGATCCTTCGGATGCTAATTATTTTAAGGCTACAACGAATCCGATTTATATTGAAGTCCCACTGAATCTTGTTTTCAAAGGCCCGATCGGTCCTGACACAAAATTTTTTGCGGGTGCAGGTCCTTATCTTGCGATTGGTATCGCAGGTAAGAATAAGACCGAAGGAAAATTTCTTGGCGCATCTTTCAGCAGCGAAAAAGACATTGAATGGAGTGATGATGATCCGACTACATTAGATTATGAAGAAGGCGCCGGCTTTGGGATCATGAAACGTTTTGATTACGGCTTAAATGGGACCGCGGGTATTGAAACAAAGAATATTGTTCTGTCAGTTAATTATGGCCTTGGATTAGCAAAACTACAATCGGGCAGTAATAGCTCTGAAGATGATAAGAACAAGCATCGTGTGCTAAGTTTTACACTTGGGTTTAAACTATAACTATAAATGTACATGTACAAAGTCCCACGATTTGGTCGTGGGACTTTTTTATTTAACCTGCTAATGATTTCCGATGAGGTGGCACTAGTAGAATCCTGGCAACCAGCCATCATGCGTATATAAAGTGAGTCATACAGAACGAAATCAAAAAGGGCCCTGCAAAAGCAGGACCCGGACCAGAAAACCATCCACATGATTAAGCTTCTATTCAGTGACAAGCAGTCTGCCGGAGTAAAATTTAACCTGACCGCTTGTATCAGTAATTCTTATGCGATAGAAATATAGACCTGCTGCAATATTTCCCAGAGCAATTTGATTTTTATAATTCAGGTGTCTTGCGATGATCTGACCCTGCACGTTTGTGATCAACACCTCATTCTCATAATTGCTGATCTGTGGTATCATCCAAACCTGGTTGCGTTTTGTAACAGTTGGGATCTTTAATGAGGGCTGTTCGATCGTTATTTCATCATTTGTAGTGCGGGTAGCTGGCTTGCCCTTATCATCATCGATGATCATGATCCTGGCGCGGGGATCGCTACCCAACGTTACGTTCACCGGGTTACTGTAGGTGATCCAGAAGCTCTCAT
>DASTIZ010000307.1:0-10346 GCA_035717045.1 Chitinophagaceae bacterium | reverse complement strand
TTCTTATCGTCAATTTTATTGGCGCAAAAAAATGCATCTGTCTCGTTTGAACAGTGGATCAGTCTCAAAAATGTCGGCAGTCCCGTTATTTCTCCCGATGGAAATGTTATTGTTTATACGACAACAACCACAGATTGGGCTGAGAATGCTTACGATACTGAGCTATGGATGGCAAAAGAGGGTGAAGTGCCAATTCAACTGACAAGAACTTCTAAAGGAAGCAGTAGCAATGCCGCTTTTACACCGGATGGAAAATTCATAAGTTTTATCGCTGACAGGGGTAATAAACGCCAGATCTATCTTATTTCCGTACAGGGAGGGGAAGCAATGCAACTAACAAAAGATGAAGATGGCATCAATAATTATGCATGGAATCCTGACGGCGCCAGGATCGTTTATAGCAAGACACAGCCAAAAAGTAAAAAAGACAAAACAAAAGAAGAAAGATATGGGGCTTTTGGCATCGAAGGTGAAGAATACCAGCAAACGCATCTATGGATATTGAGTTTTCATTATGACTCCATTTTAATGGCTGGTCAGTTTCCGTGTTATTCAGCAAAAGATTCTGCAAGCAAAAAATCAGATTGTGTTTCCCTACCTGTCGCAAAAGTATTAACAGAAGGAAATTTCCATGTTGGGAACTTTGCGTGGAGCCCGGATGGAAAACAAATTGCCTTTAACCGGCAGCGTGATCCACTGATCAATTCTGGTATTACATCCGACATTGTGTTGATCGATGCAGGGACGAAGAAGATGACGACGGTGATCAGCAACCCGGTCGGTGATTTTTTTAGCGCATGGAGTCCTGACGGGAAGGCTTTTGTTTATTCAAGCACCATTGATGATTCAGTTTCCAATTATTATAAAAATAACCGGTTGTTTATTTATGATCTCTCAGCAAAATCAAGTTTAGAGATTGCAAAAGACATTGATGAAAATAAATCGGTGGCTGATTGGAACAAATTTGGCTTGTTTGTAACAGCATTTGATAAGACAAGCTTCAGGTTTTATAGTGTAAATGTAAAGACCGGCGCCACTGAAAACATTCCCTTATCTATAGATCTTCCGGGGGGAATCGCCTTTAGTAAAAATGCAGATATGGTTGCGGCATCAGGAAGAAGCTATGATGGGCTTAGCGAAATTTACCGATGGAAATGGGGTGCTGCGGCCAAAACAATCACAATTACAAATAATACGGCACAGATCAAAGATTGGAATACGCCTGTAAATGAAGTGATCCATTGGAAAAGCCATGATGGCGCAGAGATTGAAGGTATTTTACTAAAACCCAAAAACTATGATCCTAAAAAGAAATATCCGCTGCTTGTAGTCATTCATGGAGGTCCCACCGGAATTGATCTTCCTGACCCGGTGCCTGCTTATGTGTATCCCATTATGCACTGGGTGGAGAAAGGTGCGCTGGTATTGCGTGTCAATTATAGAGGAAGTGCAGGTTATGGTGGTAAGTTCCGTGCATTAAATGTTCGCAATCTTGGCGTTGGTGACATGTGGGACGTTGTTAGCGGTGTTGAATTCCTGGCGGGCAAAAACATGATCGATACTTCACGAATGGGTTGCATGGGCTGGAGCCAGGGCGGATATATTTCAGCATTTCTTACCACGAATACAAACATGTTCAAAGCGATTTCAGTTGGCGCCGGTATTTCTAATTGGGTTACGTATTATGTGAATACGGATATCACTCCCTTCACCCGCCAATACCTGCAGTCGACGCCATGGAATGATATGGACATTTATTTAAAAACATCGCCCATGACCAATATAAATAAGGCAAGCACACCAACGTTGATTCAGCATGGTGAGTTTGATAAACGGGTTCCGATTCCAAATGCTTATGAATTGTACCGCGGTTTGCAGGACCGCGGGATTCCTTCAAAGCTCATCGTTTACAAAGGTTTTGGTCATGGTATTAATAAACCAAAAGAAAGACTCGCTGCAGTTTGGCACAATTGGCAATGGTTTAATCAATTTGTATTTAGAGAAAAAGAAGAAACAATGCCCCTGGATGATAAATTTTAGCTCATCGTTTGAGAAAATCTGAATATAACTTTTGCATTAACGCTTTGGCAATTCTTTCGTGTTCCGGATTTGTCGTACCTTCTTCAAACACAGTTCTTTTCCCCGCGTTGTCAAAAAGCAACCGGCTGCTGTCAGTGACAAAACCAATTCCATCATTGTAAGTAAAAAATGCCCAGTGCTTTGATGTAGAATCAAAAACATTTTTGCCAAAAGGAAATGGATTACCGGGAAGATGCAGCTGGTAGATTAAGCTCCCTGCCATGTCAAGTTGATCAACCGTTTTTTCGACAATTATATTTGGTTTCTTTAAGGCGCCTCCCAACCATAAAACAGGAATGCGATAATCATCAGCTCGTTTCCCGGTTATGGGCAGATAGTGCCCGTGGTCAGCGGAAATGATGACGATTGTATTTTCCCAGGATGGTAGTTTCTTTAACTCATTGATTAAATTGTAAACAACAGAATCGGTATAATGTAATGAATTCAGAAATTTGGTTTCTTTATCAGTTGCCTTGAAAACACCTGGCACCGGTGTTTCAAATGGTTCATGGCTGCTCAGTGTAAGCCATGTTGTAAAATAAGGCTCTTTGATTTTTGAAAGATCATTAAGCAACCTTTTCATCACTACATGATCATGTGCTCCCCATTTTGAATTCATATCAGCCTGAGCAAAGTTCTCTTTCATCACCAACTGCTGAAACTGCTGCGCATTCAAATAACTCCTGATATTCATGAATTCTGACTCGCCACCATAGTAAAAGGCCGTATGATATCCCTGCTCGTAAAAAATATTCCCAAGCCCGGGAAGCTTGGAGGTCTTCTCAGTGTAATTAACGATCGATTCTTTGGGAAGTGCGGGGTAAACGCTCAGGACAGCGCTGATCCCCTTATCCGTTCGATCACCTGAAGAATAACAGTTGCTGAAATAAATCCCTTCTTTCAAAAGCTCGGGGAAATATTTTATCACCCTCTTCCCATCGGTTACCTTGTTCAATGCTTTTTCAGTAAAACTTTCCCAGAGTATGACCATAACATTCGGTCTTTCAGGCAGACTGTCCCTTAATATCTTTTCTATTTTGCCTTTTGACTCATATAAAGAATCTACTATGGAATCTGCTTCAGCCTGACCCATATATTGATAAATATTCCTGCTCAGGTATTTTGACTTGGTAAGCGACTGCATAAAATTCCAGGTGCCATTTATTGCAGCATTATTTGCGTATTGATTGTTAGAAAAAAAAACATGACTCTGATTGATCGGTGCTAATTGAAATCCGCCTCGTATTGGAATTATGAGAGCAAAGGTGAAGCTCAGGATCAATAGGAGTTGAACAAGCTTATACCTGCTATTTGAAAGAAGAATGACCGATCCTGAAATAATTTTTCCAAAGATCAAAAAAAACAATACATAAATTACCAGAAGACCAATAACGATCCAAAAAATGGGAAGATGACCAATGGAAGCAAATGCTTCTTTAGGTGATGATAAAAATCTTATGGGTGTATAATCAAGCCTTGTTCCCCACGCTTTAAAGCTCTCAGCATCGGCAATGGTTATGAATATCAAAAGGAAAAGAATGACACCGGTGTAAATAAAATAGACTATCCTCTTTCTGAAAAAATCAATAAACACAGCCGCCAGCACAAACAGGCAAACCAAAATAGTCAGATAAGCTGCCATGGAAAGATCCATCTTCAATCCATACCACATGCTTTTCATTTTTAAGGAAGCAGGCACCTCCTTAGCATAGGCTGAAGTTGATAAAAGAAAAAACACACGGGCAAATTCAAAAAAGATCACCCAGCTAAAAAGATAAATAAGCAGGAACAATATTTTCCTCAGCATTACATAAAATTAAAAAAGCAACCCAAAACGGGGTCGCTTTTCTTATCCATTCACTTTTGTGCTATTAGCTGATCTTCTCAACCTGCATATAATTCAACTCTACAGGTGTCGAGCGGCCAAATATCTTTACTGTTACTTTCAGCTTCTTCTTTTCATCATTTACTTCTTCTATTACGCCATTAAAATCATTAAACGGACCTTCAATGATCTTGATCGTCTCACCAACAATGAAGGGCTCGCTCATGCTTACGCCACCAGCTTCTGCCATTTCATCCATTTTCCCGAGCATCTTATTCACTTCGGCTTTCCGTAATGCTATGGGATGCTCCTTTCCTAAAAAATGGATGACATTTGAAGTATTTTTGATGGTATCACGAAGATCATCCGAAAGCTTGCCTTCCTGTATCTCGATCATCACGTACCCCGGGTAATAGTTACGTTCGCGCATCACCTTCTTGCCATTCTGCACTTTATACACTTTTTCAACCGGAAGGAAAACCTGTTTTACCACCTTATCCCATCCGCTGCGTGATATCTCTTTATCAAGATATTCTTTTACCTTTTTTTCCTTACCACTTACAACCCGAAGCACATACCATTTGCTTTCAGCCTGCTGTGTATTGGATGTGTTTGTTGTTTCCATTAAAATATTTTATAGATCTGGTTCAATACAACATTTGTAATAAAGTCCATGCCTGCCACCAACGCTGTGATAACCAGGGTAGCCGCAATTACGATCATGGTTGACTGCTGGAGTTGCGTCCATGTAGGCCAGGTTACTTTCTCCATTAACTCCTTATAGCTCTCTCTAAAATAGGTCGTGATCTTTTGCATAAAGTAATTTTGTTTATTGGTTAATTGGTTGATTAGTTAATTAGGAAACCCTAATGAACTAATTAACTGATAAACTATTTAACTAACCTGCACGGGTACTAGGATTCGAACCCAGACTGAAGGTTTTGGAGACCTCTGTACTACCGTTATACTATACCCGTATTAAAAGTCAATAGTCATTAGTCGTTAGTCTATAGCAAAGTTACAGACCTCCTGACCAATGACTCTTAACTTTATGATAGTCGTCGTGAATCACTAACGACTATCGACTATTGACTTATTTCAATATCTCAGTTACCTGGCCTGCGCCAACTGTACGGCCGCCTTCACGAATCGCAAATTTCAACCCTTTTTCCATCGCGATCGGCTGGATCAGTTTTACAGTGAGCGAAGTGTTATCACCGGGCATAACCATTTCAGTACCCTGGGCCAATTCTACTTCACCCGTTACGTCAGTAGTTCTGAAATAGAACTGCGGACGATATTTCTGGAAGAATGGAGTATGACGTCCGCCTTCTTCCTTGCTCAATACGTAAACCTCGCATTTGAAGTCCGTGTGAGGAGTGATCGAACCGGGCTTACATATTACCATTCCACGACGGATGTCTTTTTTCTCAATACCGCGGAGAAGAAGGCCAGCATTATCTCCGGCTTCACCTTCATCAAGCAGCTTGCGGAACATTTCTACGCCAGTTACCACGGAAGCAAGCGGCTGAGGGATCAAACCAACGATCTCGACAGCTTCACCTACTTTAATACGACCCCTCTCAATACGGCCGGTAGCCACTGTACCACGACCCGTGATTGAGAATACATCTTCAACTGACATGAGGAATGGCTGATCAACCGGACGGGGAGGCAGTGGAATATAACTATCCACTGCAGCCATCAATTCGTCTATTGCAGCCAGCCATTTTTCTTCACCAGCCAAAGCGCCGGTAGCAGAACCTTTAATAATGGGCGTATTATCACCATCAAAACCGTAAAAAGTCAAGAGTTCACGAATTTCCATTTCTACCAGTTCTAAAAGCTCAGGATCATCAACGAGGTCAACCTTATTCATGAACACCACCATACGGGGTACACCCACCTGGCGGGCTAGCAGGATGTGCTCTTTTGTTTGAGGCATTGGACCATCTGTTGCAGCCACAACAAGGATCGCGCCGTCCATTTGTGCAGCACCCGTGATCATGTTCTTAACGTAGTCAGCGTGACCGGGACAATCGACGTGAGCATAGTGACGGTTAGCCGTTTGGTACTCTACGTGAGCCGTATTGATCGTAATACCACGTTCCTTTTCTTCAGGGGCGGCATCGATTTCATCATATTTTTTTGCTGTAGCCAAACCTCTTTTTGAAAGAATGGTTGTAATGGCCGCAGTAAGTGTTGTTTTACCGTGGTCGATATGGCCAATGGTACCAACGTTAACGTGGGGTTTGTCCCTCTTAAAGGTCTCTTTTGACATTTTTATCGGTTTTTAAAGTTGTTAGTTGTTTGCGAGGCGAAGCCAGGGCTATCTCCTCGATTTCTTTATAAAAATGGGGCGCGCCGCACGATTACTACTATTAAGCTTCTATTGCGTCGCACTCTCGTATGTCCTGTTCTTTTATCGTCATTGGCGAACGGTTTATATTGCCCATTAACCATGACACGATCCGAGCCGTTAAAGGGAATTGAACCCTTGACCTCTTCCTTACCAAGGAAGTGCTCTACCACTGAGCTACAACGGCATGCTCAGTCGGCAGTCTGCAGTTGGCAGTTTACAGTCCCTCTCGAAAATGATCTCATTTGTCAAGCTTGCAGACTTCAGACTGACGACTGCAGACTGTCAACTGAATAGAGCGGGAGACGAGGCTCGAACTCGCCACCTATAGCTTGGAAGGCTATCGCTCTACCAAATGAGCTACTCCCGCATTCGTTGAGCATTGAACATTGAGTATTGAATATTAAACATTCTGAAAAAATGCTCAATCCGCAATGTTTAATGTCAATTTTCAAAGATCCGTGGGCAAGGATGGATTCGAACCACCGAACTCGTAAGAGGGCAGATTTACAGTCTGCTGCCGTTGGCCACTTGGCTACTTGCCCTGGATTCCAGATTGCGGATTCAAATCTCAAATCTGCAATCTTCAATCTAAAATCAGATGAGCCACTTGTCGGAATCGAACCAACGACCTTCCCGATACAATCGGGATGCTCAGGCCTCAATTCCAATTGGCTTGAGCCACTTGTCGGAATCGAACCAACGACCTACTGATTACAAATCAGTTGCTCTACCGGCTGAGCTAAAGTGGCTTTTCCTTCAGCCCGCCACAGCCTGTTTTCAAGGATCTTCGGCGGTCGAGGCAATAAAGAACTACCCCCAATTTATTAGGGGAGGCAAAGGTAAGGGAAATTGATATTTGTAAAAATCTTTGGTCTGAATTTTTGTGCTGATAATGAGAAAGAAAAATCCCGTCGCGCAGGTGCGGGACGGGATGAAAAAGTCAATTATGCTGCTTGTTTTCCTTTTCGTTTTTTTATTTGGTTCAAGAGAGAATCAAATGCTTCGTCAAATGATTCTTCAAAAGATTTACTGGTGTTTTTTACAAAAAAATAATGTCTGGGTACGTGTACTCTGATCTCTGCGATCTTGTCTTTAATCGTATGAATCACGTTATCGAGTTTCAGAAACACATCTACTTCTACAATGCGGTCGTGGAAGACTTTTAGCTTTTGCAACTTTTGATTAATGTAGTTTACAAGCTTCTCATCCGCATTGAAATGAACAGTTTGGATCTTAACATTCATAACAATCGCATTTTTTTAAGTGAAACAATAAATAAAGAACTTTAGTTGGTTTTACATGTTTTTTATTGCATAGGCTGGTGCTTTTTGGTTCACTACAAGTTAGCTTTAAAATGATTTTTTTCCAAAAAATTTTCAATGAGTTTTATAGCTATTTTCCTGTTAAAAAATCATGCCTTCGGATGGGCTTTTTTATACACATTTTTCAGTTTTTCAATAGTGTTGTGTGTATAAACCTGGGTGCTTGCAAGACTGGCATGACCCAGTAACTCTTTAACAGCATCAAGGTTTGCACCATTGTTCATCAGGTGGGTCGCAAATGTGTGTCGCAACACGTGAGGACTTTTTTTATCAAGCGTTTTCACCCCTTCTGACAGAATATTTCGCACCAGGTTATAAGCATATTTGGAATAGAGTTTCTTCCCCCTGGCATTTACCAGCAATGCGTCATCCGTCTTTCCAAATACTTTCCTTTTTTCATGCATGTAACTCCTGATCGTGCCCAGTAACTCCTCCCCTGCCGGGATAATCCTTTCTTTATTTCCCTTGCCCAAAATCTTTAATTGCTTTCTTGAGAAATCAACTTGCCTTTCCTTCATGTTGATGAGTTCACTCAGGCGCATCCCGGTTGAATAAAAGACCGTAATCAGCATTTTTGTGTTCAAACTATCCCAGTCCTCAGTGTTACTCTTAAGGACGCTGGTAAGATCAGATAGTTCCTTCTCTTTTATAAATACCGGTAACCGCTTGCTTATCCTGGGCGCAGTGACGTTAAACATCGGCGTAGTTTCGATAGTGCCATTCCTTAACTGATATTTAAAAAAGGATTTTAGGGTAGATATCTTGCGATTGATCGTTCTGGGGGTTATGTCGTCATCCTTCAGGGATGCCAGCCAACTCCGAACAAAACCCGGGGAAATTTCTTTGATCCTGACACGGCCATATTGAGTTTCAAGAAAAGTGAAGAACTGAACAAGATCGTCATGATAGGAACGGATCGTGTAGGCAGAGTACCGTTTTTCAAATTTCAGGTAATCAATAAAGGATTGGATCTCAGGTAAGAAGTTCTTCATTTCTCTACTAAACTACAAAACAAATAGCTATCCCCGTAATCGGGATAGCTATCTTAAATTATTTAACTGGAATATTAGCTTTCTATTTTTCCGCTTGCGATCTTTTGCTTGTACACGGCTTTTAGCACTTCACCACGACGCTTTACGGACGGCTTAGTATATGATTGGCGTTCACGAAGCTGGAGAAGGATCTTACTCTTCTCAAACTTCTTTTTATACTTTTTCAGCGCTTTGTCAATGTTTTCGCAATCTTTTGAATCGATGATCAGCATATTAATATACCTCCTTTGGTATGTTTTTTTATTTGCCCGCCTTTCACTAAAGCTTCAGCGGATGACGGCCGCAAAGATAGGAGACCTGGCCCAAAAGAAAAAGCTTTGGCAAAAAGGAATTTGTCCTGAAAGCTGTCGGAATTGGAATTGTCGACACGGAGTTCTTAGATTTGCCCCATGTTTACGGGGATCGTTGAGGCACAAGGCATAATTAAGAAAATTACCACCAAAGGAACCAATAAGACCTTCTGGATAAAGTCTTCTATTTCCTCAAAATTAAAGGTGGATCAGAGTATCTCGCATGATGGCGTTTGCCTGACCGTCGAAGAAATAAAAGGCACCCGCCACCGGGTGACAGCAATTGCCGAAACACTCAACAAGACAAACCTGGGTGACTGGCAGGAAGAAACAAAGATCAATCTTGAAAGATGCCTGAAAATAAATGACCGGCTGGACGGACATTTTGTGCAGGGCCATGTAGATGCAGTTGCCATTTGTATTGATAAAAAAGAAAAGGAAGGTAGTTGGGAATTCAGTTTTCAATACCCTCCGGAATTTGGACAATTGATCATTGAAAAAGGATCCGTGGCATTGAACGGTATTAGTCTTACCGCTTTTAATGTAAGCTCTGATACGTTTGATGTCGCTATTATCCCATACACGTATGATCATACAAATTTCAGTACAATCAATACCGGACAAAAAGTGAATATTGAGTTTGATATGCTTGGGAAATACATCAACCGAAAATTATCTTTGAGCAAATAACCAGATCATAACTAACCCCGATTCAATACGTGTAAAACCTGCTGCGGCCGAACGAACTCATTATCCTGCTTTGGACGGGTTACGGGGAATCGCCATTTTACTTGTGGTTTTCTATCACAATTTCGGATTTGTAAAATACTTTTTTTTTGGATGGCTCGGGGTCGATCTTTTTTTTGTGTTATCGGGATTCCTGATCACAGACATACTTTTAAAAACTGTAAACAAGCGGGATTACTTTAAAAACTTTTATGCAAAAAGGGTCCTGAGGATCTTTCCACTTTATTACTTAAGCCTTATCATTTTCCTTGTTATCCTGCCGCAAGTAAAAGACCTCCCGATTGATCTTAGTTTTTATGTCGATCATCAATGGTGGTTTTGGACCTATTTGCAGAACTGGTTCCTGATCTTTTATGATGTTGGCAATACAACAACGGCGATTCAACATTACTGGTCCCTGGCTGTCGAAGAACAATTTTACATCGTCTGGCCCCTGGTAATTTTTATAGTGAGAAAGCCAAAACTGCTTCTAACAATTGCAGGTTTTCTTTTGCTTGCGGTTATCTGTGTACGTCTTTACATGTGGACCATACAGATCAAAGACCTTAATTATTTTGGCTTATATACCTATACCAGAATCGATGGAATCTGTATCGGCAGTATACTAGCCATTCTTCAATGCATGAGATCAACATTTATCAATAAGTATTTTACCGGCGTGGTGCTGCT
>DASTIZ010000306.1:0-4985 GCA_035717045.1 Chitinophagaceae bacterium | reverse complement strand
CGGGTACAATGACTTTAATCATAACCGTTCAGAGGCTAATGCTTACACGCAACAGAATTTTCCTAATCATCGTAGCAGTAAGGAAGTGGAGATATCCGGTTATGATAGTTGTTGGTGCTTAGCTAACTAAAATCGATAGCGAACTTAACTGAACACCAATCAACGGCGTAATTCTAGCCAATACAGATTTAGCCGTAGCATAAGCTTCGTCTGAGTTTTTCACCTTATCAAACTTTATCTTCGATAGCCCGGTGGTTTTTTATGTAGCATGTAGTTCTATTGTCAAGCGTGACCTGGCACACTATGCAAACATCTGCACCCATTAATGATTAACTTAGGCTTCACTAAACAATATCGTCATGCTCCGCAATATTCTATTATTGATTTGTTTTTTTATGCTGACAGGTTCAGAAAATAAGCCAAAATGGAGGGCTCTTTTTAACGGGAAGGATCTTAAAGGCTGGGAAGTAAAAATTGCCGGCTACCCATTGGGAGAAAATTTTGGAAATACATTCCGTGTTGAAAATGGCATACTCCAGACAAGATATAATGCATATGATAGTTTCAGGGTCCGGTTCGGAGCCTTGTTTTACAAAAAAGTTTTTACCAACTACCGGTTAAAGGTGGAATACCGTTTCACGGGGGAATTAACACCCGGCGCCCCATCATGGGGATTTCGTGATGGTGGCGTTCAGTATCATTGCCAGTCACCGGGATCGATGAAGATCGATCAATCATTTCCTGTTTGTCTTGAATACAACCTGCTTGGTGGTAATGGCAAAGATGATCGACCAACAGGTGATATATGCTGTTCGGGAACCTATGTTTCCATTGATGGCAAACGAAATTCATCTTATTGCACAGCACCAGCTGTAAAGAAAACTTTTCATGGAGATCAATGGGTAACATTGGAAATTGAAGTGAGGGGAGATGCGATCCGGCATTTTGTAAATGGAGAAGAGATATTGCATTTTGAAGATCCAAGATACAATCCTGATCATGCTATTGGGAAAACATTTATTAAAAATGGGGATGATAAAGTAAAAGAAGGTTATATCTCGCTGCAGTCGAACAGCCACCCGATGGATTTTCGTAAGATTGAGATCATGGAGTACTGAGAGATAGTGTCAATTTGAATCAAGCTTGCGTTTTGAACCACATAGGAACATAGGAACATAAGGTTCGCATAGTGTATGTGTTGTTCTATTGTGTCCTATATGTCAGCGCCTGCCCCGACGAAGGAGGGGTAGTTCATTTTTCACACGAAAACACTCTTACTAAGGGATTCCCTTTTATCGCACATCATTCATCCCGTCGTTGCCCTCCGCACTAACGAGTCCGGGTTTATCCCCACTCAACAAACAAGCTATTTTACTCAAGCCCGTTATACGGTCAAGCATTAGCTGTTTACACGGGCTATTATACCATCTATTTTCGCCCACGTAAAAATTAGAAACCATTAACCATTAAAACATCCTTATTATGCAACATTCGATTCAACTCCCAAAACTCAAATCGATGATCATCGCTTTTTCATCGGTATTCGCAACAACCCTGTTATTCTCATGCAGCAAAAATGTGGCTGATGTGGGGCAACCAACTGTTGAAGAAACAACAGCAAATGCATCTTCCAACACTGGCAATGGGAACACCATTCACGCAGTGCCTTTTGAAAACGAATTCTATGTTCCCTGTGCCAATGGCGGTGCAGGTGAAAATGTCGTATTGAATGGATTTATAAATTACATTTACCAGCTCAGCTGGACCGATAATGGATTCACAATGGTCTATCATGATAATGCTCACAAGGTAACGGGTACCGGTGTTTCCAGCGGTGAATCATTTGTGGCATCCGGTGGTACCAATGGCGTCGTGATGGGCTCATGGGTAAACAGTCAATGGATTGGAACCACAATCGGTCAACTGCGGATCGTTGGCCGGAACACCAATTTTGTTATCAGTTATAAGTATCATATTACAGTTACACAAGACGGAACTGTTGTTGTTGAAACCGGGGAACTAACGGTAGATTGCAATTGAGTAAAGGACAGGAGTTAGCAGGTACAGAAAGACCCATTGGGTCTTTTTTTATTTCAACCCTGCATCTTCGCAAAAACAATTCCCATTAGTCTTAAAGGTTCGGAAATCTGGAATTGAATTCGGTTCGGGAACAGGATCGGCATATAGGCAACTATCTTTACGGCAAATGCAATCAATCAACGACCTGTTTTATTCCGGAACGAGTGGGGTAGACCTTCCAGTACCCCGTTCGCAATACCCGGCAGAATTCAAAGAAAAGAGCAGGTTACATTATTATGCATCGTTATTTAATAGCATCGAAATAAACAGTATTTTTTATAAACTCCCACGGCATTCCACCGTTGCTAACTGGGCTGAAGCCGTTCCGGATAATTTCAGATTCACCTTCAAAGTTTCTAAAACGATAACGCATGTAAAAGGCCTGGATTTTGCAGCCAACGATGTTGATGATTTTATTAATACTGTTGAGAATATTGGTGAGAAGAAAGGATGTTTGCTGGTACAGTTTCCACCGTCGTTAACTATTGGAAAAATAAACCAGCTACAAAAGCTTTTAGAAACGCTTGGCGAAGCAACGGATAACAGGAATTGGAATATCGCTATGGAATTCAGGAATTCATCCTGGTATGAACGTGAAGTTTATGAATTACTTGAAGAGTTTAATGTAAGTGTGGTCATTCATGATATTCCAAAATCTGCTACGCCAGTGGGCGAGGTAAAAGCTAACTTCATTTATTTGCGTTTTCATGGCCCTGAGCCAAGATACCGCGGAGATTACAATGACAGTCTTTTAAAACAATATGCCACATACATAAAGGCATGGTTAAATGAAAAAAAGACTGTCTATGCATATTTTAATAATACGGTAGGCGCTGCCGTTAAAAATCTGCAAACTCTGAATGGGTATGTAAAATAATATTACCTCCAATACAAAATCTTCGTATTGGTGGTGTTTTTCAACATGAATTCTAAAAAAGAATGATCATGCGGGGCCTGAAACATCCAGATGTAGATGTCAGTCAAAACGCCTTCGCTGCCGGATTTACCGCCCAGGTTATCTCCATTTTTTTTAGCGGGCAAAACCTTTGATAAGATCAAGCAAACTCCCTCCGTTTCTTTGCTGTTGTTCCTGCGCCCCACCGGCAAGCGTTTTTACAATATCTAAAAACCCGCCTCCATTACTTTGACCGCCGCCATTCATTTGTCTTAACAGTCCGCCTATTCCGCCGGCTTGTGATGCGACATCGTTACTTCTACCACCTGTAATTGATGCCAATAACTTTTCGAGAGAAAAAGTCGAATCATTAGTATCGTTGCTCTTATTGATCAATGTGCCCAACACATTGGGTATAAGGTTGCCCGATAAATTATTGGCCTGGCTCGGACCCATGTTGAACTTATTCATCAGTTTGGATGCAAAATGCCCCATCATCATGGATACGATCGGGTTACCAAGCAAGCTTTTCTTATTTGCACCCCCGCCAAATAACGATAACACGTTTTGCACGCCGCCGCCAGCGACTACATTACGCAAGCCTGATGCTACGGTATTCGTAGCTTCAGCCACGACGTCGTTATTGTATTGGTTAGGAACCTCAGGATTATTAATTACAGTTTCAGTTGCTTCTCCCTTTACTAGATCAAATAATTCTTTTAGCATGATTAAGGATGTTTTAAATGAATAATGAGAATTCAGCTACTAAAACTGAGCCGGATTTAACTCTAAACCGACTGCAAGAAGGCGCGCTTCAAACCTTAAACCCAAACCGCTTCTATCGTTTAAGGTTAAGAAGCTTGAATCTTTCTTTCACCATGATCTTACAGTTATACGCCATTTCTTCGAGTGTACAGCCAAGGATGTTTAGATTGACCGGGAGTTCATTTATTGTTTCCACCAGGTCGATCGTAAGCATGGTGTTTTCATTAACGACAAGAGTACCATTAAGCTGTTTGAAAATGGCGGTAGCGGCCTTCCTGTTATTTCCTAAATTGAACTTACCAAAGCTCTCGAAGCCATCCGCGGTGCGGATGCTTAGCAGGGCATAAAAGATGTTTTCTTTCATAGTGAATTTTTCAACAATGGGAGTGCCAAAAGATCCTGTTCGGTTTGGCTTAATGCAAAAAGAATCAAAAATTCCGACTGTTTGGTTTTTTTGCCTTGGACAGTCTTCTTTACTTTCTTTGTCTTGAAACAAAGAAAGTAACAAAGAAAATTCAAGGCGAAATCGATTGCTCCCCCGGATCGAGTCCGGGGCAGGCAGCCGGCCGGGCAGGCCCACGCACATGAGCAGTCTTTATAATTGTAATTACTTCATTTATTGGACTGGTAGGACGAACATCTTGCATCGTGCTTTTCGAAATTCAAATAGGCGCTGTCTTTTTCGCTTGCATTCTTTACAGTTGCTGTTTATTTCATGACAGGCGAAAAAGAAGGCGCTAATGATTTCTTCCAAGACCGAAGTATAGTGCTGGTGTTTTTGAGTGATCAAGCGCCTTGTTCCGTTCCATTTAAATAAATATCTCAAGTATAAGGAAGGCAAGAACGGAACACAGCGCCTTTCGGGTTTACAATTAATTACGAAGCAAGATTTTTCGTCCTTGGATTGGGATATGCCGATGATTAGAAATGTTTAGCTGAGTTAACAGTAGTACCGAAGTCTAATCAAGGCGGCGCCAATGGCTGTAAATCATTGGCGCTGTGCTTTTCCCTGCCTGCCGGCAGGCAGGTTTGTTACTTTCTGGCGCCTGCCCCGATGAAAATCGGGGCACAAGCAAAAGAAAGTAAATACGACAAAAATTATTTTTTGTAAAGTTATTTGCACTTTTTGCCTTGTCCAATGGACTCCTTCGGAGATGCAAAAAGAATCAAAAATTCTTTTAAATAAATATCTCAAGTATCAGGAAGGCAAGAACGGAACACAGCGCCGTTCGGCCCGATAGCTATC
>DASTIZ010000305.1:0-3689 GCA_035717045.1 Chitinophagaceae bacterium | reverse complement strand
GGCTTGAATGATCAAAGCAGGACCTTCTCACAAATAAATACTGAGTTCTCTTTTTATTTAACAATAGCCAAAAACCGGCTTGTGTTTGCTGATCGTCTTGGAGGCGGTACCAACTTTGGCGGCGACTTTGAATTCTTCCAGGCGCAATACCTCGGCGGTGATGAACATCTTCGTGGATTTCGCAAGTACAGGTATGCCGGGAAATCAAAGATCTTTAATCAGGCAGAACTGCGCTGGGCCATAGCAAATTTTAAGACTTATTTTTTCCCTGCTGCCTTTGGAATTTTTGCCTTTTATGATACCGGAAAAATCTATGACCTGAATGATGATAGCAATAAATGGCTGAGTGGTTATGGCGGCGGTATCTGGATCGCTCCACTGAAACGCCTGGTGCTTTCGATTGCTTATACCGGATCGAAAGAAGACAAACTTCCGCTGATCGGTCTGGGATTTAAGTTTTAACCAGGATCGCTTCGTATAGAAAGCCCCAACTTATTGGGATGAAATGATAGCAAAGCCCCGGCCAAATAAGGCCGGGGTCATTATATTGTAAGATTGTATGGGCTGAAACCCTTGCTTATTTTCCTTTTAGTAAATGTTCGTCAGTGATTGAAGATAAGGCAGGACCTTTTGGAGCCAGGTCATCTTCATATTGTACATCTACCCGTAATCCCTTTAACCCAACCACTCCCTGCAATTCTTCAAGTTCGTGATGTTCGATTCCCGGTTTCAGCAGTTTTTGATTTTGGAGAAATTCGATATACTCAGCATATTCTTCTGCGTCTTTGGGCTGGCTATAAACAATGGCAATTTTACCCGGTTGTGTCAATCGTTCATTTGTTTCTTTTATATGAACCTTGTCAATTCTCTTCTTGATTATTTCATAGCGGATATTATATGCACCATCCACATCAAATTTTCTTTCATCGGCCCGGAAACTGATGGAAATTGGTGTGCCGTGTGCGAGTATCAGTTGAGTTGTTTTCATTGGGTGACTCAGTTGTTTACACAATTCATTGGTAAGCCGGGAGGCTTTTGCCAGAGTTGTCAATTGCCACATCTTCATGTTGCGCAAATACAATTCATCGAATTTTTTTCTTGGTGAAAGTGTCTGACCAATATAAATATTGAACTCAACGCCATCAGTCACATATCTTTCAAAATAATGCGGGAATATTTGTTGAACGGAAACCTGCTCCCTGTCAACAAAGCGGCTTACTTCTTCATTGATCCTTGCAATGCTCTCTTCAAATTCTTTGCGGTGATGATAGATCATACCGACATTATTATCAAGCGATGCAAAATAGTGATCGATATCTTTTTGGATCGCGGGAGTAGTTCCTCTTAGATGCTTAAAGATCGATGCGACCTGGTTTTGTAAGAAATCCTGAATGGCAGTTTCCTCATCGTTTAGCAAAACATCAGAGGCGGATGCAATATGTTTATCGATCTTGAATTGAACTTCCTGCAGCAGGGGGAACGGCATACTGGCCTGCGCTTTTCGTATCACTGCTGATGCCATTTGCAGTTGCTCTATAAAATCAAGTTGTATCGATTGAGATCTCTCGACAGAAGAATTTCGGATATCGATGGCGCCATACAAAGGATATACGGATTCGAATGCGATCCGCTCGGGCTTGGGATCCTTGCCTTGTTGTTTTTGGATGATAAAGTTGTATGCCGATTCTGTGAATTTCCATTCGACTGCCGGTTGTACCGCAGTGAATTGTTCTTTGATCACTTTATCTATCTGGTTATCGAGGGCCTCGGCGCTTTTTTCAATAGCGCGGGTAAATAACGGGATCGCAATATCAAGTTTACTGACATGTTTATAGTTAAGTTTTCCTTCATGAACTGAGCCGATCTCAAGGATCCCCCACAGATCTCCATTATGTTTTAACGGTGCCAGTATCAGGCTGCGATAACCCTGGTCAAAATAAAAACCGAGGTATTCAACTTCCTTTACAGCATCACCATCGATTTTTTCATAAATGATCGGTTTGTCGGTTTCGACAAACAACTCCCGGCAACAATCATTCACCGTATCCCTTTCCATTACTGCTTTGTAATGTTTGAACAAAAGACTGTTGCTGTTATGAAGCTCAGAAAAAACATAGTGGCCGTTCACTTTAAAAAACGGAGTGATGCCGATCCTGATATCTTTCAATCCAATCAGAGATTGAACGAGATCCTGCAATTTGTGATATACAACGCCTTCGGAAAATGCATTCAGATTCAGTAACTCAGATTTCATTTGAGAGATTACTTCCCGTTCTGTCACATCGACAACACGACCGATAACAATTCCTTCAAATGCAAATTGTTCGATCGGAATATTATGTTGTAATTCTTCTAAAGACAAAAGG
The DNA here is from genome assembly GCA_035717045.1 of Chitinophagaceae bacterium. Classification (GTDB taxonomy): domain Bacteria; phylum Bacteroidota; class Bacteroidia; order Chitinophagales; family Chitinophagaceae; genus VBAS01. The sequence goes on along the minus strand of DASTIZ010000305.1, from coordinate 1,323 downwards.
CCATGATCCTTTTTATTGATAAAGTCCTCCGGTATTGGCAAATGCGGGCCTGTATATTTTACGTCAATATATCTTGTATCCAGTTGCAGTTCCATGTACTTGATCAAACCGGAATGAGGATCGTGATAAGGATGAACAGATGACACAAATTCCGGCGCATGATAATTACAATATTTTCTGAGAATAAGATTGTAAGCTCCGATCAACCGGTCATGTTCAATATCCCTGCCTGTTTCATTGTCCGGGATCTTAATATTATTGGTACCGGGCTCAATGAAGAGCATATGAAAAAGCCGGGAGGTATAAATCGTGGTATATGAAAAGGGAACCCCGACTGAATAAAGCATCTCGTGTTCACTGGCAGTGGGAGGGAAGATGATGCTTAGCAGCATTTCCATCCATTCACGATGGGGTTCTAAGGTGTTAAGGTCGTCAATTGCCTGCTGTAACTCCTGGTGCTGATCTGCATATTCCAAAATTCCTGAATAAAGCTTTTTGACACCCACCGAAGACGCATGACTCAGTGTCCTTTTCAATACATTCAGTAGAGGTTGAAAAGAAACTTTGCTATTATAATGCACGGGAGTATAGGTTGCGTGTACATTCATCTTAATTGAATAAAGGTTTAAAATAAGATTTCGAAGAGATCCGGACCGGCGCAGTGTGTAGTAAAATTAACGAATGCGTTTAGTTCTTCTGCATTTTCGGTAAAATAACGGAATGATAAAAACGACAGGCCGGTCTTACGCCACATTGCTGGCATTTGGGATTTCTGGCGACACAAACATACCGGCCATGAAGAATCAGCCAATGATGTGCTTTGTGTATCAACTCTTCAGGGATATTTTTTACCAGCTCTTTTTCGACTGCTAACGGTGTTTTTGCTGAAAAAGCAGCCAATCCAATTCGTTTACTCACCCTGAACACATGGGTATCAACAGGCATATTGGGCTGCTGTTCTACAACCGATGTAACAACATTTGCCGTTTTTCTGCCTACTCCCGGCAATTCCATTAACTCTTCAACCGTCATGGGAATCTTTCCGTTGAATTTGTCCATTACCATATTCGCCATGGCAATCAGATGCTTTGTCTTATTGTTTGGATATGATATACTTTTTATATAGGGAAATAACTCATCAAAGTTTGTCTTGCTGAGTGACTTTACAGTTGGAAATTTTTTGAAGAGTGCTGGTGTCGTCAGGTTTACCCTTTTGTCTGTGCATTGAGCCGATAAGATGACGGATACAAGTAATTCATAAGGATCTTCATAATCCAATTCGGTGTCCGCTTCCGGCAAATTCTTTTGAAAAAAATCAATGAC
>DASTIZ010000304.1:0-6823 GCA_035717045.1 Chitinophagaceae bacterium | reverse complement strand
TATCCCGGGGGCCCATTTACCGTCCTACTTCTTTGGCCATTTTTGCAATAATTTGGGAGTTTGCACCCAACAACCCCAAAGCTTTTCATTTCGTAAATGTTTTTCTTTATGCCCTTACCTGCCTTCTGTTATTTCTGATTTTGTGTCGATTATTCAAGGACCAAGATCTCTTGATTGCTTTTACCTGTGCACTGCTATACTCGGCACATCCCATTCATACTGAAGTGGTCAACAGCATCAAAAGTATGGACGAGATATTGTGCTTTTTATTCGGGTTATCTGCACTATGGTTTGTGCTGAATTACGTATCAACGAAATCGAAGGCGTCGGTCATTCTTGGCAGCATCTGTTTTTTTCTATCCTTAATATCGAAAGAGACCGGCGTTACTTTCTTATTAGCTACCCCCATGACTGTTTTCTTCTTCGCTGATTCCTCTTTAAAAAAAACCTTCCTTATTCTACTGGGCTTATCCGCCCTTACGGGAATATGGTTGGTCATAAGAATGATGGTCTTCAAAGACCTCCCGCCAAACACCGCGACGACTGCCTCGATTTTAAATAATACTCTTAATGCCGCTCCGGACAAGATCAGTAGGTTTGCCACTGCTTTTTATATCTTATTAAGATATATTGTGCTATTGGCTTTCCCTTATCGCCTGAGGTATGATTATAGTTACGCACAGATAAATATTCAGACCCTGGCTAACCCTGGAGCCTGGCTGGGAATAATTGTGGTAATCGGTGCACTCATTTATGCACTATTTAATATTCGCAAAAAAAGTGTGGTTGCATACGGGATCCTGTTCTTCTTTATTACCCTTGCACCGGTATCCAACGTGTTTTTCCCGGTGGCAGCAACCATGGCAGAACGCTTTATGTATATCCCTTCATTTGGATTTTGCCTCATTCTTTCCTACTTTCTTATCAGGATCACAAATACCAAAAACATACAAAGCGGGATCAAAACTTTTTTTCAGTTTGTCTCCGTTAATTATAAACCATTGACCCTGGTGTTCGCCATTTCTGTTCTTTATGTTATCAGAACCACAACAAGGAATGGTGACTGGCAAGATAATTTGACATTATTTAGTCATGATGTGAAAATAACAGGTAACAGCGCAAGAGCAAATCAAACCTTTGGTAGTGCGCTAATGCTCGCCGGTATGAGTTCTAAGAACAAAAAAAATCAGACGGACACCTTCAACCTAGCAAAAATTTACTTACAGAAAGCCCTTGACATTTATCCTGATTTTTATTCCCCGCTGTCTCACCTGGGTGTGATCTACCTTTTTGAGAATAAAATTGACTCGGCATATAGTTACCTCAAAAAAGGTATCGAAATAATGCCCAATGATGTGGATTTGAACTTCAATCTCGGACTATCACTTTTTCATTTGAAAAAGTATGATGAAGCCATCAGTGTATTGGCAAAAACCATCCGCCTGGCCCCCAACCATGAAAAAGCCTACTATAACCTGGCAGCACTTTATCAAAATACCGGTGACTATGATAAAGCAATTTCAAATTATTTAAAGGTATTGGAGTTAAATCCAAACAATCCTGATGCATATTACAATTACGGGATTGTTCTGAGATCAAAAGGAGATACTGCCGGGTCCAACCAGTTTATTCAGAAAGCGAGGTCCCTGGGCTATAAAACCAATTGACCCCTGATAAGTAGGTAAGACTCGTCTCATTTTACCTGATTGATGGCGGGCGGTTTCCGGCGAATAAATTCCGGTCGATTGGAAAATATGATCTTTTAGTTTATTTTCAACTCCGTTCACGCATGGATACAGCACACAATTCCGGTTTCAGATGAAGAAAAAGAAATTAAAAAAGGGGCGACTAAAAGATAGCGAGAACCGAGAAATCCAACCACCCAAAGCCACTGCCACTCATTCCTCTTTAATTAAGCTTAAAGCTTCTTTGGGAATTTTAATAGCCGTTTTTGCTTTTATCCTGTATGCGCAAAGTATGGGTCATGGATACACGTTAGATGATCATAATGTCATAGATAAGAATTTTGTTACGAAAACCGGGGTCGAAGGCATTCCAACAGTTTTAAAGACTGATTATTGGTACGGCTCAGGCAAAGATGAGTTAAGAGGTCCTATCTATCGCCCCACGTCTTTAATTGTGTTTGCCATTATTTGGGAACTATCGCCGGATAATCCTCATGCATATCATTTCATTAATATTTTGCTTTATGCCATAACTTGTCTTTTTTTGTTTGTACTACTTTGTAAACTATTCAAAACTCAAAATCTCTTACTGCCTTTCCTATGCGCTTTGATTTTTACAGCTCATCCCATTCACACAGAAGTTATAAATAATATAAAGAGCCTGGATGAAATACTGTGTTTTCTATTCGGACTAATTTCGATATGGTTTCTGCTGAAATACGCTTCAACAAAATCAAAGTCAGCATTTCTCTTGGGTGGAATTAGTTTTTTTCTCTCTTTATTGTCAAAGGAAACCGCAATATCTTTCTTATTAATTATTCCTTTGATTATTTACTTTTTTTCTGACAATTTCAGAAAATCTATAATTCCGACTTTACTGTTATTATTTTTCCTGACTGGGATTTGGCTAATTCTAAGGATGAACATATTTGAGGACCTTCATCGGAATATAGTGACTCAAACCTCTGAATTAAATAACACTTTATATGCCGCGCCCAATGTTATCAGCAGATATGCAACCGCTTTTTATATCCTCTTAAAATACATCGGACTTTTAATCTTTCCTCACCCATTAACTTCTGATTATAATTTTGCACAAATCAAAATCCAGAACCTGGGTGACCCCGGTGCAATAGCAGGAATAGTATTATACCTTGCCCTGGGAATCTATTCGATCTATAATTTCAGAAAAAAAAGCATCCCCGTATTTGGCATTTTGATTTTTTTATTACCCCTGGCTCCCGTTTCAAATATATTTTTCCTGGGCGGGTCATCAATGGCGGAAAGATTTTTGTACATCCCTTCATTAGGATTCTGCATTCTCCTCGCCTATTTTCTTATCAGACTTACAAAAGCAGATAGTGGGGAAATTAAATTCAAAAGTCTGTCGCAGTTTCTCAGCCTTAATCAAAAGGTACTACTTATTGTGCTGGTGATATGTGCACTTTATATTTATAAAACTGTATCAAGAAGTAAGGACTGGAAAGACACATTAACTGTCTTCACCAAAGACGTTCAGGTCTCAAGAAATAGTGCTACGGCAAATCACCTGTTGGGAAACTCATTGCTGCTCCGAGTTGCTGCATCATCTAATTTGAAAGATCGCTCAGACACGTTTAATCTTGCAAAAAAATATTTGAAAAAAGCACTGGACATTGCACCGGGATTTTTCAACGCTTCATCGAACCTCGGTTATATCTATCTTGTAGAAAACAAGGCTGATTCAGCTTATTTGTACCTGAACCAAGGTGTAAAATACGGCGTAGACGATGTTCAGCTAAATTATTACCTGGGATCTGCTTTATATCTGCTGAAAAGGTTTGATGAATCTGTAAAAGTGTTAAGTCATACCGTTGCTTTAAAGCCGACGTACGAAGATGCCTATATGATGCTGGCGTCTTCGTATTTAGCAAAAGGAGATACAGATAATAGCTTACAATGCTATTTAAAGGTCATTGGGATAAATCCCAATAACGCGAAGGCATACCATTCAGCAGCATTAATCCTGAAGACAAGAGGTGATGTCGCAAGGTCCAATGAATATTTTAACAAAGCTGCTTCATTGGGATATAAACCAAATTAAGAATCGAAAATCGTATTCCGGCCGTTATTCAATCGCTTCTTTAGTAACCGCCAATTGCTTCGCCGGCGCCACGTGGAAAATTAAACGATTACATGTCGGCCTCCCAATGCCGGGCACTCCGATGCTTTGAAAATTTACAACAGGTCGGATGCTCGGGATCCCGACCGTAAGCGTCGTCATGGGACGCAACAGAAGGATCGTAATGGTACTGTAGCCGGACTCAAAAAAAATTTCTCATTTAGTAAATCTTTGCAACAAAAACAACATCTTATATAAATAATCTCTTAAAAGGCATAAGGTTTGTATCCACATTTGTTAGTAATTGAAAGCCAGCCGACAGAGAGCAACTTTAATTTTTTGTTAAGTTTGCAAACATGGTTAATGATTCGAAGAAGATCAAAGTAGCGATCCTGGACCTATATGAAGGCGTGCCCAATCAGGGGATGCGTTGTATACGTGAGATTCTCAATATCTACTCGGAAGTACATAACCTTGAACTGGTTTGGGATGAATTTGATGTCCGGCTGAAGAACCAGGTGCCTGATATGAGCTATGATATTTTTATTTCCAGCGGCGGGCCCGGATCGCCACTGGAGAGCCGTTATTCTGAATGGGAAGAAAGTTATTTTCGCTGGCTTAATGAAGTGGAACGCTGGAACAAGAACCCGGGCAATGAACAAAAAAAATATGTATTGTTCATCTGTCATTCATTCCAATTGATCTGTCGTCATTATAACGTCGGCATCGTTTGTAAGCGCCGCTCGACTGCGTTTGGCGTTTTTCCTGTTCATATGCTGCTTGATGGTTTTGATGAACCGGTGTTTGCAGGATTAAAAGACCCTTTTTATATTGTCGACAGCCGCGATTACCAGGTCATTCAACCCAATCATAATTTGTTGGAAGAAATGGGCGCAAAGATCCTTTGCATTGAAAAAAATCGCCCGCATGTGCCGTACGAAAGAGCGATCATGGGAATTCGTTTTAATGAATATATGATCGGCACGCAATTCCATCCTGAAGCCGATGCCGTTGGTATGAGCATGTATTTGCAAACAGATGAAAAGAAGAAAACAGTGATCGAACAACACGGGGAAGTAAAGTGGAAAAGCATGCTTGAGCATTTAAATGACCCCGATAAGATCATGTGGACCTACTCACATATACTTCCCAATTTTTTGTACCAGTCAATCGATCAACTGCAATTGGAATTGGCTTGATGTCCCCCATTGGAGGCGGCCAGGTACCCAAACCAAATTCCCCTACGGCAGCTGAAGCAATCCCCTTACTAAGACCATTATTATATTCCCAGGCTTATGCAATTCTAATCGCCGTTCCTTGCGTCGGGATACCGACGCTTCCGGTCGGTATCCCGACATTTATCGTCGGGACTCTTGTGCCGCATCAAGTCTATTCATCTTTTATTTTCACGCAAAGATGCCAGTTGAATCAGTCGCAAAAGGCTTTACGTCGTGTATACTTCTCTTTGCGTCTTTGCAAGACATATTTATCCCGTATTATCTTTAACTTCCAAAATCAATTCGGCTTATGATCCCACAACTTCGCAAAGAGTTCAATCAAAATTTTACTAAAGAAAAATATGAAACGTTTTTATATGAACTTAGCAACATACATCCGGGCGCAATACAATTCAGAGTAGCAGAAACTCCCATATTTGTACCAAACGATTTTTCAAAGAAAATATTTGATGCGTGCGAAAGCATCGTTGACATAATTGCCGATCCAAAATTCAAAGCCCTTACAAGAGACTCCATTCCAAAACATATCCAGGTGGGTGGCGAGAACGATCATACACACTTTCTCGCATTTGATTTCGGCATTTGCCTCAATAAAGCGGGCGAATATGAACCCGCACTGATTGAAATGCAGGGCTTCCCGACCCTTTTTGGTTATGAAGTATTGCTTGATGACATATTCAGGAAACATTTTCCTGTCCCCGATAATTTTAGCTGTTACCCTGGCAAATACGACAAAGATTCTTATTTAAAACTGTTGAAAGAGATCATTGTAGGAAATGAACATCCCGAAAATGTGATATTGCTTGAAGTATTTCCTCATCAGCAAAAAACGAGGATCGATTTTTATTGTACACAGGACTATTTGGGACTCAAACCGGTGTGCCTCACTGAATTGATTCGCGAAGGAAATACGTTATATTATATGAATGACGGTAAGAAAACTCAAATAAAGAGAATATATAACCGGCTTATCTTTGATGACCTTCACCAACAATCACCAGAAGTACAGGCTAAGGGAAATATTTTATCTGGAGAACTGGATGTGAAATGGATACCACATCCAAACTGGTTCTATCGTATCAGTAAATACACGATCCCTTTTATTCATCATCCTTACGTCCCTAAAACTTATTTTCTGGATCAAATAAAACAAGTACCTGCTGACCTTGAAAACTATGTTTTGAAACCATTGTTCTCTTTTGCAGGACAAGGCGTCGTGATCGATGTATCAGCCGCAGATATCGAAAATGTAAAAGATCCTGAGAACTGGATATTACAACAAAAAGTAAGATATGCCGATGTAATTGAAACACCGGATGTGCCGGCGAAAGCTGAAATAAGAATTTTCTATTTCTGGAAAGAAGGAGCACCAAGACCTGTTCCAACAAATAACCTTGCCCGCTTAAGTAAAGGGAAAATGATCGGCGTCAGGTATAATAAGGACCAGGAATGGGTTGGCAGTAGTTTTTGTTTGTTTGAAAAATAAAAAAATGAAAAAATCAGTTCCTATTCTCGCAATTCTTTTCCTGTCCTGCAGGGACAAACAAAATACAAACGGAGATTGGGTCCGGGGAGATCCAAAGCAACAGATCCAAACTATTGAAAAACATTTTCGTGGTTTGGATGTGGCAATGATTGAAATAGATTATCGTTATCGTGAACTGTTCTGGGCGGGTAAAGATCAAAACTGGAGCTATGCCCTGTATCAGGTCGACAAAATAAAATTGTCGCTGGAAAATGCTTTGGAAAGAAGGCCAAAAAGGGCCGCGTCGGCGCAGCATTTTCTTCAAACCGTTTTA
>DASTIZ010000303.1:0-4292 GCA_035717045.1 Chitinophagaceae bacterium | reverse complement strand
GATTTGCATGAAGGTGATGACGTATTGCTATAAATTCTTCTGAATATTTTTTTGCCAGTGTTTTGATTTTTTCGATCATCCGGCAAAAATAGTCAGAATATTAGCAAGGATCCATGGAGGCGCGAAGTCACTACTTAGTTGCGGGAGACAGTCTCCATTTCCTTTTCCAGTTTTAGCTCGATCGTGTCATTCATTATAAATACACCTTGGGGGAAATATTTTTTTAGTCTTTCAAGGTACTCCTGCGCTTCTTTGCGGTCTTTAAAATTGCCCACCTTCAGTCTGTAAAAAGGCGACTGATAAATGAGGTAGGACTTCAATTCGGGGAAGAAAGTAAACACTTTTGTTTTCGCAGCAATGGCTTCATCTCTTTTATTAGTGTTTATGACCAGCAAACGGTAACCTTTACCAAAACGCCTTGACTCACGACTCGTTTCTTCATTGATCTGCGCTTGTTTTTTAACCAGCAGGTCGATGCGTGGGTCTTTATGTACAATTATGGAGTTGGTATCACCCTGTTTTACCGGTATAGTATCTTGTCCAAAGGAATTTATCGAAATTAACAGCGTTGCGATTAAGAGAATTTTCATTATGTCAACTACGTTTCAAATTTCTTACCAAAAGAGGTTTAATGGGTTTAAAAGGTTTAAAAGGTTCAAGAGGTTTAAGCGGTTTAAGCGGTTTGCTCGTCAAATTAACCTATTGAACCTTTTAAACTTATTAAACTTCTGGAACTAATATCCCCCACCGGAACCGGCTATGTTTTCTACCGGATGCCACGTGGTCTTAATCTCCTGCGTATCGAGGATAAAGTAAGGTGATTGCCCCTGTTCAGTGTTCCACTTTATTTTTTCGTAAAAGAAGATCCTTTTCAGGTTCAATGCACTCTTTTCCTGCATCATCTTTCTTATTTCAGAATCATTTTCACAAAAAATGGTTGCATTTACATCCATATGCTTAACAAACCACGGAGCGAGCTCGGCAACTTTTCCCGTTAAAATATTGACAACACCTCCCGGAAGGTCGGATGAGTTCAATACTTCAGCAAAAGTGACGGAACAGAGAGGTTTTGTCTCTGAACCCAGTACAACACAGGTGTTTCCCCCTGCAATAACGGGTGCAATAACAGAAACCAACCCCAACAATGAATCATTTTGAGGGGCGATCGTGGCAATAACACCCATTGGTTCCGGTACCGAAAAATTAAAATGGGAACTGGCAACAGGATTTACGGAACTGAACAATTGCTGGTATTTATCACACCATCCGGCATAATAAATGAGTCGGTCAATGGCTATATTTACTTCTTTTTCAGCTTTTCCTTTTGACGAACCCTGTTGGACCAGTTCATCAATGAATTGGGCTTTTCTACCTTCCAGCATTTCCGCCATTCGGTAAAGGATCTGGCCGCGGTTAAAAGCAGCTCTTGTGCTCCAGCTACCAAAAGCAGCTCTTGCTGATACGACAGCATCGCGAAAATCTTTTCTTGAACTCAGGCACACGTTGGCAAGTTTTTTACCCGCCGCATTTGTCGGAACATAATATCTCCCGGATTCAGTTCTCGGAAACTGCCCACCAATGTAGATCTTATAAGTCTTTAGAACTTCTAATCTTTTTGAAGACGATTTCTTTTCAATACCATCTTCACTAATAATAAGTGATGATTTTTTTATTTCAGTTTTGCTCATTTTATGCGTTTAAGGGTTTAAATCGTTTAACGGTTTAAAGGTTATTTTTTTCGAATTCCCTTTACATTTGTTTTTTGCAGGTAAACAATTAGTTTTTGGATCATAGCGCTTATTCTTGCTGCAAAGACATATAGTTCATCAAATTGTTCTTTAATTAAATATTTTCTATCAAAGGCCCTGTACAGTTGAGACCTGAATTCACCACAAGATCCTTTTGCATAGCCAAGAAACTGGATAAATTCAGCTCTTGTACCTCTCTCAAAACCTTCTGCTATATTGTCCATGATCGATCCGGAGGATCCTTCAATTTGATCTATCAATCGATAACTTTTTTTAAAATTACCTTCGTCGATTATAGCTCCAACTTTCAGACACAACTCTCTTCCAACTTTCCAGGCTTCGATTTCTTCAAATCTTTTGATAGTTGCCATAAAATTTCGCTACCAAAGTTTTAAGAACCCTTAAACCCTTAAACCCTTAAACCTTTAAACCTTTAAACGATATTTAGTCCACAAGATTCAGGTATGGCAAAAGCCCATGCAATCCTCCCTCTCTTCCATAACCACTTTCCTTATACCCTCCAAAGGGAGAGCTTGGATCAAACTTATTAAATGTATTTGCCCAGATCACGCCTGCCCTCATTCTCTTTGTCATGTTAAAGATCTTTGATCCTTTATCAGTCCACACACCCGCACTGAGCCCGTATGGTGAATTATTTGCTTTCTCGATCACTTCATCATCGGTCCTGAACGTAAGTATTGCCAATACCGGTCCGAATATTTCTTCCTGGGCAATCCGATTGCTTTGGGCAACATTGGTGAATAATGTTGGACGGCACCAAAAACCCTTACCGGGCAATGAACAACTGCTTTGATACATTTCACTTCCTTCTTCGGTTCCGATCTTTATGTATTTATGAATGGTTTCTAATTGTTGTCTTGAATTGATTGCACCAATGTCTGTATTCTTGTCCAGGGGATCACCCACGATCAACGATTCAATCCGGTCCTTTAATTTTCTAATTACTTCTTTGGCAACAGATTCCTGGACATATAATCTTGAACCGGCACAGCAAACATGTCCCTGGTTAAAATAAATTCCATTGACGACACCCTCGACAGCCTGGTCAAGCGGCGCATCTTCAAAAATTATGTTAGCAGCTTTACCACCCAATTCAAGAGTTGCCTTTTTATGGGTACCTGCGATTGCCTTTTGAATGATCTTTCCAACATCGGTCGAACCTGTAAACGCAATTTTATTAATGTCAGGATGATTAACGATTGCCGCACCGGTTGCGCCGGCGCCAGCTATAATATTTACAACACCAGGCGGCAACCCGGACTCTTCAATGATTTCTGCAAGTTTTAATGCAGTTAACGGAGTCGTTTCCGCTGGTTTTAATACAACTGTATTTCCCGTCGCGATTGCCGGTGCAATTTTCCATGCGGCCATTAATAAAGGGAAATTCCAGGGAATGATCTGTCCGGCTACACCAAGCGGCTCAGTGATTCGATTGGGGAATGCATATTCCAGCTTATCTGCCCAGCCTGCATAATAAAAAAAATGATTCGCAGCGGTCGGAACATCAAAATCACGGCTTTCACGAATGGGTTTGCCGCCATCCAGAGATTCGATGATCGCGAGCTCTCTTGCTCTTTCCTGTATCATCCTTGCAATACGGAAAATATATTTTGCTCTTTCTTTTGCCGGCATTTTTTTCCAAACCTTTTCGTATGCTTTTCTTGCGGCGGCTACAGCCTTATCAACATCGGCGATGTTTGCTTCCGCCACTTCGCTCAATTTTTCTTCTGTTGCCGGGTTTGTTGTATCAAAATATTTATTGCTCGATGGCTTCACCCATTCGCCATTGATAAAAAGGTCGTACCGCTGCTTAATGGTAGCTGCACTCGTGCTTTCTGGTGCCGGTGCATATTGCCATGTATCAAATTTTAGTTTGACCGTGTTGCTTTTCTTTTTTGAAATTGACTTGGGCATAATATGAGTTCAAAAAGTTTAATAAGTTTAAAATGTTCCAGAGGTTGCAAAACTTTTTGAACCTCTTGAAGCTCTGAAACTTTGGAACTTCAATCCACACTAAAATAATTCGCCGCCTGGTAAACTCCCGTTTGTTCTTTCATTATCTGCATCAATACATCATTTGCCAGGCTGCTTGCACCAAATCTGAACCAATGATTATTCATCCAATCTTCACCCAGCACTTCTTTTAGCATGACCAGATAATGTAAAGCCAATTTTGATTTTGAAATACCGCCGGCTGGTTTCATGCCCACCATTCTTCCCGTTTTATAATAAAAGTCTCTTATTGCTTCCAGCATTACCAATGTTACCGGCATTGTTGCCGCCGGCTGAATTTTTCCTGTTGATGTTTTTATAAAGTCAGCGCCGGCATGCATGGCGATATCACTTGCCCTGCGAATCTTATCCATGGTACCCAACTCACCTGTTTCTAAGATCACCTTCAACCTTGCATCACCGCAAGCTTCTTTAATGGCAGCTATTTCATCAAAAACAAAATCGTACTCACCCGCATGAAATTTGCCGCGACTGATGACCATATCCACTTCATCGGCACCTTGCTCCACT
>DASTIZ010000302.1:0-3487 GCA_035717045.1 Chitinophagaceae bacterium | reverse complement strand
TTCCATCTTTTCCTGTAATCAGTTACCATCAGTGCAAATAACGCTGAATATTCATTTACTCTCTCTATTTCCTGTGCGTTGCTTTCACCCTGGTAGCAGAGTATTCCCTTGATAGGCATCTGCAACATGGGTTCAATTCCTGAAGTATAAGCAAACCCAGGCTTGTAGGCATGATTCTTTCCATTCAAGTCACCGGGCACGTTCAAAACTTCTTCTACATTTTGCGTTCCTCTTTCTCTTGTCCAAAGAGGTAATGATTCATTGGTCAACCAATCACCATCCATTTTAGAAGAGAATCTCTCGCTGTTCTTCAGCGCATCAGGGCTAATAAACGTCTCCAGAGGAGCCCCTCCAATGGAGAGATTGATCAATCCCACAGGGACGCTCATCTCACCGGTAAGTTGCTTTCCGAAATAGTAAGCGACGGCACTCATGGTCTTAAAAGTATTGCTGTCACAGTTTTGCCAATGGCCTTTGTAGAAATCATTTATGGTGAGCAGCCGCGCAATGGAATCGGTAAAGCGTGTGCCAGAAACATTTTTTCCTGCATAAGCCGGGTTAAAAAAACGCACCAAATGCTGGTTGCTGTTTTCAACTTCTTCTTTGAAGTGCATTTCTCTCAGCATCGGCCATTCCATATTTGACTGGCCGATGCAAAGCCAGACATCACCGATTAAAATGTTCCGGAGAACAATTTTTTCGCCGGCAGATTCTACCCGTAAGGATTGTGGATCCGGATTTACCTTTTGCGGTCTGAGCTCAACACTCCAGGTTGAATCTGGTTCAATTTGGGTAATGGCGACCTGATCTCCAAAATCAATACGTACATTTTTGCCGGGTACTCCTCCTCCCCAGATATGGATGGGCTGATCCCGCTGCAAAACCATATTATCGGAGAAAATCTTTGCAAGCCGCAGCCGGGCATTTAAGCATAAAGGGAAAAAGAATATTATGATAGAAACAGATCGCATGTTCATTTCAAATACGCATTCAATACTTGAGCGCAATACCATTCTTGTCTTGGCAGATGAAAAGGTCCTTTGAATAAATTGCCTTTTGCCGTTTGGGCGATTGTCCCGTCGCGATGAAGGTAACCATACCATTCACCATTTATTTTATCATAAAAATGATTGTAAGCATATTCATGGACCAGCTTATGCCATTCAGCGTATTTTGCATTACCGGTAATCAGATAGGCTAGTAAGGTAGCAATGATGACTTCGTTATGCGGCCACCAGAATTTCATATCCTGCCAATATTCCTGCACAGGCTTATTGTAAACATCCCGGAAATAGAGGATGCCACCGTATTCCTTATCCCACCCACGTTCCCACATATAATCAATCATCTTACAGCCTAATTCAATTAAACGTTGATCATAATTACGGTGTTTTGCTTCATGTAAAATGAACCATGCACCTTCAATGGCATGACCCGGATTGAGGGTGCGGCCATCAATATGATCGATAATGCTGGCATCGGGTGCAACTTGTTCCATCACACACCTGATATCATCTTTTACAAAATCCCTTTCAATCTCATCTATCCATTTTGTTATCCATTCGTCACAACGGCTATCAGCAATCGTCTCACGCAATTGCTGAGCTGTGTTAGTCATTATCATCGGCAGGCCAATCCCTTTTGCAGGCCTTGTATTGGTAAACTTTGGTTGTAGTAAACCCGGGGTGGTGGTATATTCAATGCATTTTGTAAAGACCCGTCTCGCTTTATCAGCAGCTTCTTTGTCACCACTTGCTTTGGAATAAGCGGCAGCGGCAATCACAAAAAATGTTTCAGAGAAAAAATATCTTCTTTTTCGAATTGGCCTTCCATCCCTCGTTACATGAAAAAACATTTGACCATCTGTATCAAAACAATACCTGTTCAAAAAATCATAACCAAGTTTTGCGCCATCCAGCCATTCTTGTTTTTTTTCTACAGTAGTGTATAAAGTTGATAGTAACCAGGTAGCCCGCCCCTGGATCCAAACCGCTTTGTCGTCATCGATCAAAGAACCGTCAGCGTCACGCATCAATAAAAATCCCCCATACTCTCTATCGAATGAGCGGGGGAACCAGAATGGCACAGTATCATTCAACAACTGGTTCGAATAAAAATCCCTTAATGCAATTAATTCTTCTTTTGAATACATTTAAATCTATTTTATGATCTCACTCACCGGCACTTTTACAAAGTATAGATCCTTCGTGCCTTCGTATAAGAGCCCAATCGTATTATCATCAATTTTTGTCAGGCAGGAATAACCGTAACATGTTCTTTCATCGATTAATAGTTGATTGGCCTGCAACCACGTTTGTCCCAGATCCAGGCTTGCCTTGATCGTGATGTTGTGTCTCCCTGATGAAGTATTCGGGTTACTGAAGAATAAAATATCTTTCATTACACCGTTGACCTTCACTTTTGCCTTGATAATGCTACCCATACAAACCGGATCGGGTAATGCATTGTACGACGTTGAATGTTCAGTCCAGGATGCGCCCATGTCATTTGTTGTGGCTACGCTTCTGAAACTTCCACGGTTGTCCCGCATGTTAAGCATGAGCGTGCCTGGCAATGTTTCCACTACCTGGCTCTCTGTTGTATTTGATTTTGGCCCTGAAATTTTTCCCTTCCAGGTGTTGCCATGATCGTCGCTGTAAATTATCGTTGAATGAGGGATTTTTGTTCCATCCCAGTATTGTGCAGCAAACACAAGTTTACCATCCCGCATTGCAATACCTATTCCGGGACCATTAAAGAATAATTGCCATGCAGGGTTTTTTACCTGCGGAGTGATAGAATGTGGAGCAGACCAGGTAAGTCCATCATCACTGCTGCTTACCAAAACAAATTGCCCTGTTGTATCAGGCGACAATCCCGGCAGTGAACCTGCAATTGAGCGATTGCCTTTACTCCATAAGGCAGCCACCCATATTTTTTTTGTGACCGGGTCAAATAGAACAGATGGATCGCCAATACCATTATTCTCATGAGGCGCACCCATATCCATAATTATTTTCATTGGCTCCCAGGTTTTACCATTATCTGTGCTGCGGCTCATACCTACATCAATGTTCCCGGGCAAATCCCGGCTATCGTTATAACGGATATCATATACAGCAATCAAAGTTCCTTTGTTGGTTTGTGCAATTCCAGGAATGCGATAGGTGTTTACATTATCATCGCTTGCTTTGCGAATGGCGACACCGGTACGCTTCTTATAAACAGAATTATCCTGTTTAACCGATAAAGATTTCCCGGATTCATCAGTTATTTTAATGCAGCGTAGTTCAATCTTATTATCAATTTCCGCTTCATTCTTTAAAACAATACTGAACCAGATAAAATGAATGCCTGGTTTCAGATTTAAACTAACCGGAATATCAAATGAAGCTGATGATGGATTGAATGACGCAATGAGATTTGATGTCGAGAAAGGCTCGGCGCCTGTAAGATAAACATCCAGTTTTTGTATGGTATTTATTGC
>DASTIZ010000301.1:0-7754 GCA_035717045.1 Chitinophagaceae bacterium | reverse complement strand
TTCGGGCTCTATAGAAGAAGCTTTTTGTGAATGGTGCTTGTAGCTTAGCTTGAAAGCATCATTGACCAATGAGTCAAACTTATTTTTGCCGATCTCTTTATAGCTTATAAACACTTTTCCGTTGAACTGGGGAAAATCAATATTGATCCACCAGGGATTCTCCGGCCTGCTGTCAAAAAAAGTGCTGTCCTTAATTACCGTAGCATACACAGGATATTCAAATGAGTATGGGTAATCAAGGGTGTCAAAAAGCCGGTATTCTTTTTGGGGGAAGTCAATTTTAAAATAGCCTCTTTTCTTATCAATGGTATAGTTCGTGTTACAGGAAACCAGGGCCAGGCAACAGAGTAAAAGAAACCAGGAAAAAAAATTCAGATAAGTTTTCATTAATCCAGGTGGGGTTTTATGGCCACTTTTATTTCCATGATCCTGTTCTTATAAGCTTCCAGGACCGTAAATTCAAAATCACCAACAACCACTACCGTATTCGTCGTTGGAAATTCGCCCGAAAGTTCAAGCACAAGACCCGCTAATGATTCGCTGTCGCCTCTGACTGAATCAAACGTATCAGGAGCTAATTTCATTGCCTTGCATGCATCATTCAGGTTGGTTTTACCTTCAAAGATGAATGTGTTGTCATCCAGCTTCCTGACAGGTCCTTCTTCCTCGTCAAATTCATCTTTTATTTCACCAATAATCTCTTCAAGGATATCTTCCATTGTCACGATGCCGCTTGTTCCGCCAAACTCATCAACGACTACCGCAAAATGGATCCTTTTGTTTTGGAAATCTTTGAGAAGATCTTCAATCAGTTTTGTTTCGGGAACAAAAAAAGGCTGCCGCATTAAAACATGCCAGTCAAAGTCATCAGGCTGGTTCAGATGTGGCTGAAGATCTTTTGTATTAAGTACGCCCACCACTTCATCGAGACTTGTTTTGAAAACAGGCAACCGGGAATAGTGTAATTCTTCAACCTTCTTTAATACCAGGGGAAAGGGGGTGTTGTATTCAATTCCGCTTACGTCCAGCCTGCCGCGCATAATTTGCTTCACCGATATGTCACCAAACTTTACTATGCCTTTCAGAATATTTTTCTCTTCAATGGAAGTTTCTTCATCAGTGGTAACATCAATGGCCTCATCAAGCTCCTGCAAGGCGGCTATCCGGCTCTTGGTTACACCCAGTCTCTTGCCAATCACATCGGCAATGGTCACCATTCTCCGGCTTATCCTTACCAAAAGCAGGTGAATGCCCTCAATTACATAGGAACAATCATAAGCCACACGAAGATTATTTTGGGTAGCCCATACCTTTGGCACGATCCGGCAAAAGAAAATAAGAATAAACCCGATGATAAGTACTTTGATCGACAGCTCAACGATATAAGCATACGATCCTAATCTCACCAAAGAATCCCCTAAATTCAGTAATTGGTTTATTAGAAAATTTGAAAGAACGATTATGCAGATATTAAAAAAAGTTCCGGCTATCAGCAATGAAGTATACACTTCCTTAGGCTCATCAAGCAGATCAACAATCCGGCGTGCTGCGGAATGCTGTTTTGTTTTTAGCATATTGATGTCCTTGCTGTGCAGCGAGAATAAGGCAACCTCACCCGCGGCAATGAAAAAAGAAAGCGCCATCAAAGTGAACAATAAGGCAACGAGGATAATTGTTCCATCAGCCTGAACAGCAATAAATGTGTATAGAAGATTATCAATAAAAACTGCAGTAACCGAATGATAATCCAATTCAAGAGGTTTTAGTTATCAATCATAATCATACAGGCAGGTATTACCTGCCTGCGGATATTGTTGCAAAAATATAGTTTTCAGGTAGATTAATTAATACGGTAGCTCCTGCGAAGCATCGCTCTCGGCAGGAGGGACATCCTGGCTCATGTTTTCGGTATGGCTGTCAGTATGAGCTCCGCCATCCGTTCTCTTATCAAGCATGATCAGGTTATCTCCCACAACTTCAGTTGCAAATTTCCGATGCCCTTCTTTATCATCCCAATTGCGTGTACGCAATCGTCCTTCGATATAAACTAAACTGCCCTTGTGAAGATATTTTTGTGCTAATTCAGCAAGTCCACGCCATAAAACAACGGTGTGCCATTCTGTTTGCGAGACCAGTTTACCGCCACGGTCTTTGAAAGTTTCAGTTGTCGCGAGTGGAAATTTTGCTACGGCGATATTGCCTTCCAGCACTTGTACGTCGGGATCTTTACCAAGATTGCCAATGAGCATGACCCTGTTTACGCCTCTCATAGTGATAAGTTTTTTCGTTTAAAAATCTTCTGTAGAGTTCAATGCTCATTAAAATTAATTTTTTTATCGGTAAATCTGAAAAAATTAATCGTTATGAAGCCCCTTTTCAAAATAAGAAGTGATGATCCGGGGAAATGCAAGGCGAAACATTTGTTTTACTGAAACAAGTTTGTAACCGGCAGGGACCACCTGATTTTCTAAGCTCACCCTGATAAATTTTCCGATGATCTTTTGGTGTGAAAGCTGTTGAGAATATAGTGGGGAAACGGATTTTACTGAGTATGATTTCTTCTTCAATATCTTCTCCTTTTCAGCAATACGTAATATGGTCTTTGGCGGCATATCTCCTTCGGTTTCTATCAATGCAAATTCATTCAGATTTCTCCAAATATCATGTCCAGTTCTTTTCCTGACATAAAACCGGTTGTTATGTTCAAGGATCAGATAATTAAACCAACGTGTCGTTATCTTGGCCCTTTTTTCTTTAACAGGCAATTTAGCAACCTGATCATTTTTGAAAGCAAAGCAATAATCTTTGAAGGGGCAAATACTACAAAGCGGGTAAGGTTTACAAATAACCGCGCCAAAATCCATTAAGGCCTGGTTGTAAACCGCCGGATATTTTTTATCGAGAAGATCAAATGCTAATCGAGTAAAAAGCTTTTTGCCTTCGCTGGAGGCAATTGGTTTTTTGATTCCAAACACCCTTGATAGCACCCTGAACACGTTTCCATCGACAACCGCATAGGGAAGATTGTAGGCAAATGAAGCAATAGCTGCCGCGGTGTATCGCCCCACCCCTTTTAAAGCAAGAATATTCTCAAACTTATCCGGAAAGTTCCCATTCAGTTTCTTAGAAATGAACCTGGCTGTTTCAATTAAGTATTTACAACGGGTATAATAACCCAGTCCTTCCCATAATTTATACACCTTTTCATTCCTGGTAGCGGCTAGTTTGTGTATAGTTGGGAAATGGGAGACGAACTTCTGATAATACTTAAGTCCCTGCTCCACTCTTGTTTGCTGAAGAATGATTTCACTGAGCCAGATCTTGTAAGGTTCTTTTTCACCCTTCCAGGGCATCCTCCGGCTATTGCTTTTGCGATTCCAATGCAGCAGTAAAACCGGAAATTTTGACAAAAGTTCTTTACGAAATTCCATTAGTTAAAAAAAAATTGCCTATCCCTTTGACAATCACCATATTTTGTCCTACATTAGAGCAAATTAACTGCTAAAATTTTATTAAATGAGAAAAGCTGACCTCGTAAACAAGATATCTGAAAAAACAGGTATTCCCAAAGTGGATGTGCTTGTAACTCTTGAGACTATGTTCAAGGAGGTGAAGGATACTCTGGCGAGTGGTGAAAATATTTATGTCCGCGGCTTTGGCAGTTTTATAACTAAAAAAAGAGCGGCAAAAATAGGAAGGAACATCAAGAAGAACATTGCTGTACACATTCCGGAACATTATATCCCCGCTTTTAAACCAGCAAAAGAATTTGTAGCAGAAGTAAAAAAGCTTGTAGCACCTAAACCCGATGATGGGCCGGGTGATGAAGCCGATGCTTAATAAATCATAAATTCTTTTTTCTCATCTTCAATCTCAGCCTCATAGGCTAAATTGCGGCACTAAATATCTCAGGTGAATAAAGCACAGTGGATCATTATTGGCGTTGGTATATTATTAGTGGCTGGCTTATTCCGGTATGGCCGAAAAGCTGTCAGCTTATCTGAAGTAAAAACGCCGCTACAATCCGCAGCTCAGAATGACCTAACTATTGATTCCATACTTTTTCATGCAAAAGAAGTTCTCCAACCTCACCAGGTAAAATGGATGAATGACCTGGAGCAGTCTGTGATCAGGGGTGACGTAAAATCTCAAAAGCTCAATGTCTATCACCAATTAGCCCATTTCTGGAAAGACTCGGTCGGTTTATTTGAACCCTATGTATGGTACGAAGCTGAAGCTGCCAGATTGGAAAATTCCGAAAAATCACTCACCTTTGCTGCCCATTTGCTTTTGGAGGACCTGAGAAACCGTGATGAGAATGAGCGGTTAAAACGATGGAAAGCTCTGCAGGCAAAGGATTTGTTTGAAAGGTCTTTGAAGATTAATGACAAGAACGATTCAACAATTGTTGGATTAGGTGCTGCTAAAATTTTCGGAGGTATTGCCGACAACCCGATGGCGGAGATCGGAAAAGTCTCGCAACTGGTTAAAAATGACAGCACTAATGTTTTTGCTTTAACAGTACTCGGCGATGGAGCAATCATGACAGGACAATACGATGTAGCTATCAAACGTTTTGGAGAAGTTGTAGCCCTGCAACCTACGAACCTCAAAGCCATTCTAAAAATAGCTGAGGCTTACGAGAAAAAAGCCGACTTTGCCAATGCTGTGAAATGGTATTCCAATGCCCTACCACTGGTAGCCGCCAATCCGGAGATAAAGACAGCATTGGAAAACAGAATACAACAACTAAAGAAATAACCTTATTTATAAATTAATTTAAAAAAATTCTGAAGTATGCCTTCTGGTAAAAAAAGGAAACGCCATAAAATGGCAACGCATAAGCGTAAGAAAAGACTGAGGAAGAATCGTCATAAAAAGAAAAATAAGTAAGGAAGTTTAAAAAAGTTCAACAGGTTAAAAAAGTTTCACAAGTTGTTCTCAACCTTTGAAACCTCCTGAACTTCTTAAACCTCTGAGACTTTTTCAGTCAGCTGGTTGCTGCCGTTACAGATCAATTTATCCCATCAATTTGCTGCAATCACCCATCCAACCGTTAAACGGATCTATCACGGGCCCTTGGACAACCAGTAGTTAATTACCGGCAAATGGCAGAGTAAAAGGCCATAGAGTTTTGAACAAAGAACTGATCATAAATGCTGCCCCGCAGGGTGTGGAAATAGCCCTGCTTGAAGATAAAAAATTGGTAGAGCTTCATAACGAAAAAAGCGATGCCCGTTTTGCTGTGGGTGACCTGTATTTGGGTAAAGTGAAAAAGCTGATCCCGGGATTAAATGCCGCTTTTGTAGACGTTGGATTTGAAAAAGATGCCTTTCTCCACTACACGGACCTGAGCCCTTATGCAAAATCCCTTTTGAAGTTTACGCAGTCTTCGATCAACCATAAAGGAGATACTATTACTGATTTTGGAAATTTCGAGAACGAACCCGAGATCATCAAAACAGGTAAGATCAACGAGGTGTTGGGAGGCAAACCCAATATTCTTGTCCAGATCTTGAAGGAGCCAATTGCAGCGAAAGGACCGAGGTTAAGTTGTGAAATATCCTTACCCGGGAGATTTGTGGTCATTACTCCTTTTAATAATATTGTTGCTGTTTCAAGAAAGATCCATTCTTCAGAAGAAAGAAAACGTTTACAAAAAATAGTTGAAGCTATTAAACCAAGGAACTTTGGCGTGATCGTCAGAACTGCCGCGGAAGGAAAAAAGACAGCCGAGCTTCATGAGGATCTAACTGAACTTGTCCAAACCTGGAGAGCCATTCAAACAAATTTGAAAGGGGCTGTATCACCCTCTAAAATCTTAAGCGAGCAAACAAAGACAACGAGCATTCTTCGTGACCTGCTTAATGAAGATTTCAATCGCATAGTGGTAAATGATCGTAATATTTACCTGGATGCAAAATCCTATATTCAAAGAATAGCTCCTGAAAAATCTGACATTGTCACATTTTACCAGAACGGCTCTACTATTTTTGATTCATTTGGGATTACTAAACAAGTAAAGGCATCCTTCGGGAAAACGGTGAACCTTAACAGCGGCGCTTACCTGATTATTGAACACACCGAAGCCTTGCACGTGATTGATGTGAACAGCGGTTATAAAAGTGTAAGCAACAACCAGGAACAAAATGCTTTGGAAACCAACCTTGAAGCTGCCGACGAAATTGCACGACAACTCAGGTTGAGGGATATCGGCGGAATCATTGTTGTTGATTACATTGACATGAAGCTTCCTGAAAACAAAAAGAAGTTGATGGAAGCGATGGAAAGATTTATGCAGCCCGACCGGGCAAAACATGCAGTCCTTCCTATTTCCAAGTTTGGTCTCATGCAGATCACCCGCCAGCGGATGAAACCGGAGATGAACATCAATACGCAGGAGATCTGCCCAAGCTGCAGCGGCACAGGAAAAATATCTTCTACAATTATTCTTGAAGATGAGATCGAAAAGAATTTAAGTTATCTCTTAACTCACCAGCACAACAACCTGACAATTATAGTCAATCCGATCATTCATGCATATCTCACCAAGGGATGGCTATGGTCCAGGTTTAGCAAATGGAAAAGAAAATATGGTAAGAAGATCAAGCTAAAGGCGGATACAAATTATCATCTTATAGAATTCAAATTCTTCGACAGGAATGAAGACGAAATAAAGCTGTAAGACAATATTAAGTCAGGGATTCTTTGAGCAAAATCATAAGGTAACATAACCTGCCAATCCGAAGCAAATCAGGAAAGCACTTTTGAAAAGCCATAAATTGTATGCCTGGTAAGGTATATCGGCGCGACTTGATCGTTCCATATTCATTACTTCATTTCACTAATAAATTAATCCTCTCTTACGAGAGGATTAATTTGCTTTACAATCACTTATATTTTTTGTAATCGGAGGACGTATGTTCCATAACCTGATCCAGCTGCGGTGTGTGTCAATGTTAATGTTATCAGGTTTGCACATGAAAACACCCAGTTATTTGAACCCTCGGATTGAGCACTAATATTAAAAATGCCATAAGTAGGGTAATCGCCATAATCCTGTTTCGGAACAGTCGCTGCTCCTGTACTTGCATTAATGTTAACTACGACAGGCCTGGCAGGGCTGGTAAGAAATATAGCAGGAAATTTTATTTGAGTAGCACTGGTTATTTCAATTCCGCTAATGATATCGCCGGGTGAATAATCTGCCCATCCGTCTTCAAGTACCCTGGCATCGAAAGTACCACCGATACCGCCCCAGGCAGCGGGGTCAAAGGGACATACAACAACTGCCTGCCATGTCATCAGCATATTGTAATTAGGTCCGCCATAAAATGTACTGTTCATATTTGTGATATCCCATGTTCCTCCATCCTTACTTGTAACCTGATTATAGAGAGTGTACGTCGCGCCTGTTTCTAAACCAGTGGCCGGAATGCCCAACGCAGCAGCTATCTCATTCGCCGTTACCTCCAGTTTTGTATTATCACCACTGTAGGGAACTTCCTTTACAGCCTTCCAAACACCTGTGTTTGTAGTTGCGGCCCCTTTGCTTACAAAGATTTTTATTTTATCGACCGGATGTCCATACTCTTTTACAGTAACATCAACTTTCGAACCTGCAAGATTAGAGTAATTAATAATGTTGTTACCAATAGCCACCTTGGTTAAATAAGAACCGGTGGATTGGCTTTCAAAGGCCCCGTTTATGTCTCCTTTCTGACAGCCGAAAAGAAGGAGGATAGAAGCCGTTA
>DASTIZ010000300.1:0-3696 GCA_035717045.1 Chitinophagaceae bacterium | reverse complement strand
AAGCCAGGCTCAATTTGTTGAGATCGTATATAAAGCAAAAGAATTTTACACAAGGAAGAAAAAGAAAAATAAGAATTAATCTCCTCTAAATTCAAAATAAATAAGCAGGGCTGCAGACACCGTCATCAATAAGAGTGCAATTCCTCCAAGAATGTTTGACAATTTGCCATTTGTAAATTCACCCATGATCTTTTTGTTATTGGAAATATGAAGGATGACGGCAATTAGTACCGGGGATAAGATACCATATTGTATCGCTGTATAGATCAGTGCTTTTATAGGATTCATGCCAAAAAGATTTATGGCAAGACCTATGAGAAGAGATATAATGATAACCCAGTAAAATGGTTTTGCCTGGTAAAACTTCTTGTCGAGCCCGCCATTCCAATTAAAGGTTTCTGACAGCATATATGACAGGCATCCGGTTAATACAGGCACCGCAAGAAAACCGGTACCGATTATACCGAGACTGAATAAGAGATAAGATAATTTGCCGGCAAGCGGTTCCAGTGCTTTTGCAGCTTGTTCAACAGTCGTGATCTCGTTTACACCATCCTGGAACAAAACGGTTCCGGTTGTTAGTATGATGAAATACATCACAAGATTTGAAAAAAACATTCCGAAACTAACATCCAGGTCAACTTTTTGGATGGCTCTTTTGTCAACGATCAGGCTCCTTTTTTTATGCCTGTTGTCTTCTGCTTCCATTGTCGCCTGCCAGAAAAAAAGATACGGTGAAATGGTCGTCCCGAGAATGGCAACCAGGATGCTGATAAAGTTTTTATCGAATTTAATTGCCGGTATAAATGTATGTTTTATTATCGCGCCCCAATCTGGCTTTGTAAGAAATGGAACAATGAGATAAAGCAGCAGAAATAAACAAAGATATTTTAAGAAAGCCGCAATTTTTTTATAGGGCAAATAAATGATCAGTAACATCAGGATACCTGTAAACGCTGCTGTAAAAACAAAAGGCGGTATTGAAGGAAGAATAAGATTTGCCACGGCTCCCATTCCTGCGAGATTGGCACTTATGTTAAGAATAACCGCGGGAAAAGTAAAAAGGATCATCAGATAAAGAATTCCTTTTGGATAGTTGTTGCGGATATTACTCGTCAATCCTTTTGACGTAACTACACCAACTCTTGCGCACATCTCCTGGATGGCGGCCATTAAGGGAAATGTTATTAAGGCTGTCCACAATGTTGCTAAACCAAACTGCGCACCGGCTTGTGAATAAGTGGCGATACCGGAAGGATCGTCATCACTTGCACCTGTGACGAGCCCCGGTCCGAGTATTTTGAAAAAGCGTTTTAGTTTTGATTGTTTCTTTTTTTTATTCGTTGCCATATTATTACCGGACTATCCCTCAAAAATAATTGTGCCAGAATTTATTAAGCGCAGTAAACGTAGTAAAGTGAAACGCTGGAGTCAGCGGCGGATTTTCTTTTTCCTTCCTTTAACAAAGTAGTCCGGGAAAAGTTCCTAACTTAAAAGTCGTAACCTTTCTGTTAATCATTAAACTGGCTGTTATGAAAAAACTTTACCTCCTGTTTCCGGCAATGTTCTTTTGTTCTTTTCTCAATGCTCAATTTAAACTTGGCACAAATTATAGCCTGCTGATCCCGCAGGGCGAAATGGGTAATAATATCAACCCGGTGCATACAATTAATGTTTCTTTTTTTTATACGCCAAAAGGATTTTGTCAAAGATTTTCCGTGGGCACCGAAATGGGTTTTGGTAACTATGCGTATGTAACTAAAGAACAGGATCTTCGTTTTCCCGATGGTTCGGGTCTCAAAACCGATGTGATCTATTCGAGCAACGTTGTAAACGCAGCATTTGTTTTCCGGGCAAATCTGGCGGCAAAAGGAAAACTGATCCCTTATGTTGAGGCAAAGGGCGGCACGGTAAGTTTCTTCAGTAATGTATACGTGGAGGATCCGGAGGACCAATCAAGTTGCAAGCCGCTGGAATCAAAGAATATTATCAGGGACAATACTTTTTTTGCCACGTATGGCGGCGGTATTCAACTTGACGTAGGCCTGTTTGATAAAAAAGCAAGCCCCGGGAAGTTTATTATTGATATTGGTTTAAATAAAATAAAGGGGGGAAATCTGAATTATATAAACACAAAAAATATCCAGACACATGTTCATACCGACCCGAATGCGCCTGTAGATCCGGGCAAAGGAGAGCCGCTGAATGTTCAGTTCGTTAATATAAATACACAAACGATACATGAACACCAGGTAGCGGAACTGTATAATAGCCAATTGCGAATGATCGGTATTAAGGTTGGAATGCTTTTTAAGTTGAGCAATGATTAAGAAAATAATTCCCTCATCTTATCCAGGAAACTTTTATCCGTCTTATCAGGATGGGGCCTGAAGTTATTTGAGTGACCTAGTTTTTCAAGCATGGCTTTTTCTTCAGCACTGATATGTTGGGGCGTCCAGACATTCACGTGAATTAATTGATCACCTTTCTGGTAGCTATTTACTGCAGGGAATCCCTTGCCTTTTAAGCGGAAAATTTTTCCGCTCTGCGTACCGGGTGGAATTTTAATTTTGGCTCTGCCATCAATTGTCGGAACTTCTAATTGAGTTCCAAATACTGCATCAGGGAAGGAGATATGCAGATCATAAGCTACGTTCATTCCGTCTCGTTGTAACTCTTTATGTGGTTCTTCTTCTATCAGGATGATCAAATCGCCGTACGATCCGCCTCTTTCGCCCGCATTACCCTTGCCGCTTAAATTCAATTGCATTCCTTCCTGTACTCCCGCCGGTATTTCGATCGAAATGGCTTCTTCTCCATACACTCTTCCTTCACCTTTACAGGAATTACATTTCGCCGTTATCGTTGTTCCTTCCCCATTACACGTGGGACACGTGGTAACGGTTTGCATTTGCCCGATAAAGGTATTGGTAACCCTTCTTACCTGCCCCGTCCCACCACAGGAAGCACAGTTTTGCACACTGCCTTTATCCTTGGCTCCGCTCCCATGACATGTATTACAAACCACATGCTTTTTTACTTTGATATTTTTGGTAACACCTTTTGCGATTTCTTCATAGGTCAATTTGATCTTTATGCGAAGATTGCTTCCACGGACACCCTTGCTTCTTGAGGTCCGGCCTCTGCCTCCTCCAAAAAAACTACCAAACAGATCATCACCGAATACATCTCCAAATTGACTAAAAATATCTTCCATATTCATTCCGCCACCACCAAACCCACGGCCATTGCCCGTTACTCCCGCATGACCGTAGCGATCATACTGAGCTTTCTTATCCGTATCACTTAATACTTCGTAAGCTTCAGCAGCTTCTTTGAATTTTTCTTCAGCCCCTTTATCACCCGGGTTACGATCGGGATGGAACTGCATCGCTACTTTGCGATATGCCTTCTTTATCTCATCCGAAGATGCCGATTTGTTGACCCCTAATATTTCGTAGTAATCTCTTTTACTCATACCCTCTGTCTCCCTAAAGGGAGAACTTAGATTTAAACTGTTTTATTTGTATTGAAGTTTTCTGATAAATAAACCTTTATAAAATTCTCGATCTCATTAATGCAAATTCACAATTGTTTTTTATTTGGTCATCGGTAAATCCAAGAACTGTTAACCCTAAGTTTTCAATATCCTTTTGTCGTTGTTCATCAAGCTTTTGATTTTCTTCAGCAAAGTAA
>DASTIZ010000299.1:0-8410 GCA_035717045.1 Chitinophagaceae bacterium | reverse complement strand
TTTATTTTTATATTTTTTTATTGGAGGATTCTGTCGGTACATTTACCAGGAACCAAATTGATCTGCTCATTATTTAAAACTGTATAGATGACGTCTCAACAAGAAATAAAAGAAGCTGTTAGCCGCAGCACTAAAGCGCTGTCACTAAGACCTTCATTGGGTTTGGGTACAGGCATTTCAAGAACAAAGATCATTGATGGTCTTGGGTGCGAAATCACCGAAGGAAAATATAAATTAATTGCAGACATGCCAGAGTCAGTAGGAGGCAATGCATCCGGGCCAACTCCGGGCGTTTATGGCAGGGCTGCATTGGGCAGTTGCCTGGCCATAGGTTACATGATGAAAGCTTCGGCAATGAATATAAAAATAGATTCGCTTGAAGTAGAAGTACAGGCCGATTATGATGACGGTGCTTTATTCGGAACTTCATCTGCAGCTCCCGGTTACCTCGAAGTGAGATATACTGTAACAATAGAGAGCGATGCGGCTGAAAATGAAATTTTACAAATGCTGGACATTGCAGATAAACAAAGTCCTTACCTGGATGTATTTGCCCGCCCACAAAAATGTATCCGGGATGTTCATATCATTTCATCAAAAATATCTTCTTAATGGAACCGGCACTGCAACGGAGGGTACAACGTTATGGATGGGACAAGGCATCCGCTTACTATGAAGCCTATTGGCAAAAACAATTATACCCGGCACAGCAAAAATTACTGGAATTAGCCAACATAAAAGGCGGAGAAAAGATTCTTGATATCGCATGCGGTACGGGTCTCGTAAGTTTCCCCGCCGCGGAACTTGCCGGTGAAAAAGGGTTTGTAATGGCCAATGATATTTCTGATAAAATGGTAGCCACCGGAGCTGCTATGGCAAACGAAAAAAACCTTTCCAACATAAAGTTTCAGCGCATGGATGCAGAGGAATTGCAGGTGCCCGATAATTCATATGACATTGCGTTGTGTGCGCTGGGATTGATGTATTTCCCCGATCCGTTAAAAGCCATGAAAGAAATGTATCGCTTGTTAATACCCGGCGGACATGCTGTGGTCGCTGTATGGGGCCGTCGAAAGGATTGTGGGTGGGCCGAAGTGTTTGAGATCGTTGACAGGAGAGTGGCTTCAGAAGTTTGTCCCCTGTTCTTTAACCTGGGCAATGAAGGAGTTTTACAGCAATACATGAATGCGGCAGGCTTCAAAAATCTGTCCGTAGAAAGAATAAACACAGTATTAGAATACAGCTCGGGTGATGAAGCCTGTGGCGCCGCATTTCTGGGTGGACCTGTTGCTTTGGCATATAGTAGATTTTCTGATGAGGTAAAAAAAGAAGTATTCAAAGAATATATTGAATCTATCAAATCTTTCAAGAAAGCTGACGGCTATCATGTTCCCGGTGAATTTGTGGTGGCCATAGGGTTTAAGTAAAGTGCTGACTGAACTTTTATAGAATATGCAGAGCTTCCGACATTTCTTCGTCTAACTTTTCAGCTAATAACGCCAGGGGACAAAGCTGGATCTAATTATCTCTACAAACAATATCTTAGCATTCCAAACAAGAGCGACATGCAGCAACTCATAGAATGTGTTCCTAATTTCAGCGAGGGACAGGACATGGCAGTGATAGAGACGCTTAAGGTTGAGATTGAGGCTGTAGAAGGAGTTCGTGTATTAAATATAGATCCCGGTAAAGCGACCAATCGTACTGTGGTAACTTTTGTTGGTAATCCACCTGCAGTTGTTGAAGCGGCTTACCGTGCCATAAAAAAAGCAGGCGAGCTGATTGATATGAGCAAACACAAAGGTGAGCATCCGCGTATGGGCGCCACTGACGTGTGCCCGCTCGTACCAATTGCCAATATCACGATGGGTGAAACAGTAGAATGGGCCCAGCGGTTGGCAGAAAGAGTGGGAAGAGAGTTGTCATTGCCTGTTTACTTATACGAAGAAGCACAGCCTGATAAAACCCGTAGCAACTTATCTGTGATCCGTGCCGGTGAGTATGAAGGATTTTTTGAAAAGATATCAGAATTCAAACCAGATTTTGGCCCGGCCACGATGGATGTAAAGCGAGGAGCTACAGTGATTGGTGCAAGAGATTTTTTGGTGGCTTATAACGTGAACCTGAATACAACATCGGTGCGGCGTGCTAATGCAATTGCGTTTGATGTTCGGGAAGCGGGGAGGAAGATTAAGGTTAAGGTTGAGGATGAGGTTGAGATTGAGAAGGTAGTACCTGGTAGTTTGAAGCATGTTAAGGCGATTGGGTGGTATATTGAAGAGTATGGGATTGCGCAGATAAGTATCAATCTTACCAATATTAATATAACACCGGTGCATATTGCTTTTGATGAAGTGTGTCGCAAGGCTGATGCTCGTGGGATACGGGTTACTGGATCTGAACTCGTGGGTCTAATTCCCTTGAAAGCGATGCTGGATGCTGGTAAATATTTTCTAAAAAAACAAAAACGTTCGGTGGGAGTTTCAGAAAAAGAATTGATAAGGATGGCTGTGAAATCACTGGGACTTTCCGAACTCTATCCTTTTAAGCCAGAAGAAAAAATCATTGAGTATATGTTACAGGACAAATCTGAAAACCGTTTGGTTAGTATGCCCCTTTCCGATTTTGCTGATGAGACGGCCAGTGAAACTCCTGCACCAGGTGGTGGATCGATTGCCGCTTATGTTGGTTCGCTGGGTATTTCACTCGGAACCATGGTAGCTAACCTTTCATCACATAAAAAAGGTTGGGATGATCGCTGGGAAGAATTTAGTAATTGGGCAGAAAAAGGACAAGCTTATAAGGATGAATTGCTGCGATTGGTTGATGCCGATACAAAAGCTTTCAACGGCATCATACAGGCGATGGGTTTGCCAAAAGGCACCGAAGAAGAACAAGCTGCACGCAAAAAAGCGATCAGTGAGGCGACAAAGTTTGCGATTGAGATTCCTTTTAGAGTAATGCAAACTTCTTATGAGAGCATGGAAGTGATAAAAGCGATGGTGGAAACCGGTAATCCAAATAGTGTTACCGACGCTGGTGTTGGGGCTCTTTGTGCCCGTAGTGCGGTGATGGGTGCTTTTATGAATGTGAGAATTAACGCCGCAAATTATGATGACAAAGTCTTGGTGCATGATGTGGTAACAAGGGGGAAAGAGATTGAGGCTAAGGCTAAGGCCAAGGAGGAGGAGATACTTGAGATTGTGAATGCGAAGATCGGATTGTGATGTTCGATTGAATAAAGGCTGGTTAGCCCGGTCGGGTTTTGTCATGTCGAGCCAATAATATTGAACGTTGCACTTGAGTGGGGTAAGCGAGACATCTCAAACTAGTTGATCTTTGAGATGTCTCGCTTAATTTTCACGACAAATGATAGAGTTTCTATTTAACCCGTCTCGACATGACAAGACGCCGGTTAATTGAACATTCCCTCGATCTTCGGCTTCTCGACATAACAAGACACGGACAGATCGAAGTTTCTCCCCAAGTGGAAAATGCATATGATGATTAAAGTAAATTCAATAGCTTTAGTGACCTAAAACGTTTTTGCATGAACCAACAAGGAGCCAAAGAAGCAGCTGAGCCACGGGAGAAAAAAAATTCGATGCATCATTTAAAGATCTACAACAAACAAGATATTCTTTCGCTTACAAGATTAAGAAAGTTTGAAACCAAGGTGGGTGAAAGAGTACTGGTGATCAGTGATTCCGGTGACATGGCAAAGACTATCGCCAATACAAAAGCACAATATGTTTTGTTTGGAGTGCCCGAAGATCTTGGTGCAAAAGGAAATCATGGTATTGGTGGTACCGATACGCTGTGGATACCATTCCTTCAATCTTTCCTGAATATTCAAAGCAATGATTTTTTTGATGGTCGTGAAGTAATGGTGCTGGGTCATTTTGATTTTGGCGACATACAATATTTAATTGACACAACGGCCAGGAGCCAGGATGAAAAGATAGAAGCGTATCGTCATGCCGTGAATACGATCGATGATGAAGTTGAATATTTGGCAAAGATGATCACAGAGTTTAAAAAGATACCTATTGTGATTGGCGGCGGGCACAACAACTCTTATCCATTAATAAAAGGTTGTGCAAAAGGCTGGCATAAAGCCGGCGTGATCCCCATGGCCCAGATCAATTGTGTCAATCTAGATGCGCATGCTGATTACCGGCCAATGGAAGGCAGACATAGCGGCAATGCATTCCGTTATGCCGAGGAAGATGGCTACCTGCAGAAGTATTGCATTGTCGGGTTGCATGAAAATTATTTACCACAGAATTGCTGGATAGATATCGTGAACAATCCTTTTATCGATTGTCTTACCTACGAAGATATTTTTGTTCATGAGAAAAGGACATTTATGCAGGCGGTGGCGCATGCAGTCAGTTTCACAGAAGACGGACTTTGCGGGATCGATCTGGATATTGATTGTATCGAACATACATTGAGCAGTGCCATGACGCCGGTTGGTATCCTGCCGACCCATGCCCGGCAATATCTTTCATTTGTTGGTGCACATAGCCGTCCCGCTTATTTACATGTTTGTGAAGGTGCCACGAGATTAAGCGATGGAAGAATTGATTCAACTAGTGGAAAGCTGGTAAGCTATCTTGTCAGTGATTTTGTAAAGGGAATGAATACCCCCGGCCCCTAAAGGGGAGTAATGAAAGGTTTTTTGTTTGGTATAAATCAATTTGCTTATGCAAAAAACTTATGACCTCTACAAAAGAGGAATAGCTTATTGGTATTTACTATTGATCCCCCTGATCGGTTGGGGATTTTATCAAACTTATTTCGCATCATTATTTGCTCCGCGGCCCTCAGTAATTCATATTCACTTTGCGTTAATGATGATGTGGGCTGCCATGCTGATCACCCAACCATTACTGATTCGGTATAAAAAACTGGTAATCCACAGGACCATAGGCAAAATAAGTTACGTTGTAATGCCACTTTTACTGATTACCGGCTTTTTACTGGCACGTTTTGTATATTATCGTGAACTGAATAGTCTAAACCTGGAGGTCAGGGAGCACCAACTAAGTTCGTCTGTAGCGTTACAAAAGGCGGCAGATTCCGTGCGGATCATACTGTTTTATTTATTTTGGCTCGGGTTCTTTTATTTTAATGCTGTTCTGAGCAGGAGAACAACTTCTGTTCATGCGAGATACATGGTAGCTGCTTCCTTAACGATGATCGGGCCAACACTCGAGAGAATTCTCTTTTTCTCTTTTGGTATGGATTCTTTTTTTGGAAGGATTCCAATCGAAGTCCTTTCTTATTTATTACAGGACCTGATTCTTGCGGGGCTTTTGATCTACGACTATAAAAATAGAAAACCCACCAGGACCTTATGGCTATGTTTACTGGTTTATATGGTAGGCCAGTTTTTATACTTTTTTGTTAAGGGAAAAAGCTTCTGGGAAGCCTTTGTTTCTTTCATAATGCAGCCTGCGTCCTAATTTTGTATGGGGATTGATCAAACCATATCACATGAAGAAGTTAATATTTCTTTTCGCATGTGTGTTTCTATTCCAACTGGTATGGGCTCAAACAAAAGAACTATCAGCGTGCAGGCACTTAAGGGATAGCCTGGCCAAAATAAACAATTCCTTTGATCGCCTGATCGAAAAATTTGCGACGACGGAAGATAAGATCTCGCTGATCAAGACTTATTTTACCAATATCAGCATTTGTGAAGAGACAGGAAAGATCAAAGATTATGGGAGAAATATTCAGCTTGTCTTTTCGTTTTCAGATGCCGATTATCTAGGTGGCCGGCATGAATTCAGGGATTTTTATAAGAAGGTATTTAAGAAAATAAAGGGAGAGTTTGCGACATCGCATGTTTATAGAGTAACCAAGGAAAAATCGGGTAAAGCCAGCTATTTTTATGAAAAAGAAAAGGAGATCAGTTCGTCGAAATCAAATATAAAACTTTCGCTTGCTTATAAGGATCCTGTTGATGAATCTACCGCTTATTCTTTAACGCTTATCTTTGAATATTATCCCAAACGTTAGCTCTCACCCGGTCTTCCGTTACCCCGTTCTACAGAAATATTCATCATCACCTCACGTCCGTCATGGTCCGAGATCTTTTCGTAAAGCACCCATAATTTGTCTTTTACAGTCTCTGACGGGGCCAAGGCGTCAATATAGAGTATGCCGGTTTCTTCCCGCACCTGGAGATCCAAGACCCCTAAAGCCCGGGCCGCGGTTAATAATTCCTGGTATTTTGTCTTTAATGCCATAGTTCTCCTTTTTAGATTAAAAAGGTAGTTCTAATTACAACAAATTATTAGTAATCGTTGGCTTGAATTCTTTAAGGTACGGAACGATGTAATGCAAGTAAATGATAAGGCTTTCTCGCGAAAGCAATTAGTCTTAAAACCTTCTTCAAATTGAAGAACTAAAGTACCCGTTAAAAAATCGTGCCAATCGGTATATGTGTGAGTTACCGTCCTTTTCAATTGAAATTCTTGTAAAAGATCAATGTATTGGTGGGAGCGTTTGCAAATCAATAAACAGCAGAACTTATTTTAATATCTGCTTTTGCAAATGCCGCTTTATGTCTCATTATGGCTTTAGAAGCATCAGCATTCTTCCTTGCGGCCTTGTAGGACTGGTACAGGCCAATTAAAGACCAGCCATTCTCATTGTTATAGTTAAGATCCTGCAGGAATACATTTTCAGCTTCTTTCCACTGAGAATTCTTCAAGTAGGCATTGCCTAAAAAGTGTTTAGGGCTCAGCAACCAATCCCTCGGCTCATTATACACCATATTTACTTCAATTGAATCTGCTTTTTTGTAATACCTGATTGCCCCATCAAGCTGGCCTTTTTCTTCATGTATTATACCGAGTAACAGGTTGTGTGCTACGTCCGCCCCAACCGAAGGGGCAGAGAATGGAGTCATCGGAAGGGCAAGTGAGCTGTCTTTCATGAACTCGCGCATTGAATCCAATTCCCTTGATGCAGCTTCACGATTCTTCTTTTTTGCATAAGCAATGCTTCTTGCAAAATGATATAGCACGCTGCTATAAGCATGCGTCGCAGCTGGTTCCGGCTCCTGCAGTATCGCATCCCATTTGCCGAAACGTATTTGGACAAATAAAGGCGCAGCATGGATGTATTGAAGCACGTTTCCGACCGGTGCCGGTATAGACAGATAATCAGCAGGGATGCTGTTTCTCGTTTCTTCGGCAGCGCCCCGTGAAGCCTCATAGTTCCCAGTCATCATCGCATTATTGGTTTTCATGTGGAGATTATGAATAATGTATAAAAAATCGGCGCCGGTAACGGGAGCGTAAAGAGGGATCGATCTTTTATAACTATTTACAGCATTCACATTTACCTCAATTCCTTTATTGTATAAACCTGTTCGCAGATAAATATGTGAAGGCATGTGAACAACATGTGACAGACCGGGATTTGTTTTACCTAGCCGGTCTGCACTTGGCAAAGCTTTCGCAGCAAATGGGGAAGGTTCCATTAGATGGATGTAATAATGATTGGCGCCGGGATGCATGGGATTTCTTGCCAATAGCTTTTCGAGGACTTCCCTTATCCGTGGTGTCCATTCTTTTGGCTTTCCCTCCACGGTCCACAGATCCCAGGGGTGTTGAAGCATCATCGCGTCTGCATACAATGCCTGGACTTCGGGATGCGTGCTGTATTCCTCATACAATTTTTTCATGGCTTGCACATAATCCTCGTTCAATTTTTCTCTTGTTTGGGATGAATCAACTGAATACCGCACCGACATCGCGTGGATCAATCCTTTTTCAATGGGAGAATAACCGGCGTTTTCCATGGCCTTTTGCGTTGCTTCTAAGGCTTCAGGTGATGCCCGGTAGCCATAATCATTTATGTTCGGGCCATAGGCAAGGGCCTGGGCCCAGTAAAGCATGCCGCAACCGGGATCAAACCTCGCCGCTTTCTTAAATGATGCCATGGCTTCAATAATATGAAAGCTGTAGTACATATTGATGCCCTGGTTAAAATAGAACTGGGCGCTGTCATTCTTGCTTGAAATTTTCCATTTATGAAGTCCTGCACCGGGAATGGGAGGAATGCTGGTTTCTTCCAGCCACCCTTTCAACTCATTCCAGTCGGGGCTGCAGCGAAGAATATTCTTCTTTTTATACCCGGTGATGTCAAAGGGTTTTGCCGGCTTTTTATTTTCCAAACGAAACGCAAATAGAACCAAAGCCGATAAAATAAATGCAGAAAAGAACAGGCGGGTTTTCATGCAGACTATTTTTACGGGCAAAAGTTACAATCTATCTTGAAAGCGGGCAAAATATTCTGGGCACGAGGGGCACGAGGTCAGACGTCGGAGGTCTGAGGCCTGAGGTCCGGAAAGCAAACCTACAATAAGCACGGCGATTGTGGCCTGGCC
>DASTIZ010000298.1:0-4743 GCA_035717045.1 Chitinophagaceae bacterium | reverse complement strand
GTCATTGGTAGATCAGAAAATAATCGACAATTGCCTTCATTTGTGTTTGCAATTGACGGCAAACCTTGCAATACTGGCCAATCCATTTTTGCCTAATACGGCAAGGAAAATGTTGCGCATGATGAAAGTCGTTGAAAAGATGCTGGATTGGGAAAATGCCGGGAAACTGAAATTGCTGAGTGTTGGTTATTCATTACGGGCACCGGAGTTATTGTTTAGAAAAATAGAAGATGAGGAGATAAAAGCGCAGGTCGAAAAACTAAAATCAAATTCAAAACAACCAATAGCCAGTTCCACCATGGAACCAGTAACCGGCAACCATCGACCTTCGGTGGCCGAAGGCTTGCCGAAGGCGATGCCAGAAGCAATAGACGGGAAACCCGCGATAGGGTACGACGATTTTGCCAAGCTTGATCTGCGTATTGGGACCGTTACCGATTGCGAAAAAGTGCAGAAAGCCGATAAACTCTTAAAATTAACAATTGATTTAGGGAGCGAATCCAGGACAATTGTCAGTGGTATTGCCCTCCATTACAACGCAGAAGAAATGATTGGCAAGCAAGTTGTAGTCGTAGTAAACCTTTCGCCACGCAAAATGAAAGGAATTGAAAGCCAGGGAATGATCCTGACGGCGGAAGATAAGGATGGAAAACTTCGTTTGCTAAGACCCGAAGAGGCTGTAAGTCCCGGTTCTTCGGTAAGTTAATAGACGAGGCCACCAATACACGGGTGGCTTTTTCATTACCATTAAATTTGAGTAATTTGAAAACTTATTAATTCGGGTATTGAATGTGGATAGTTTGGCTTGAGAAAAGAATCCTTAAGACGCTTGGAATCATCCTGGGAATCATCATCATTCTCATCACTGCGCTCCATGTTTATGTGGTCAATAATGCGGAATCCCTCGTTGAGGAAATTGTTGCCAGGGAATCTAACGGAAAACTGAAACTGACAGTTGACAACATTAAGTTCAATTACTTCAGTAAAAAAGTTGAGTTCAAAAATGTGACATTTTACTCCAATGATTCACTGGATCTCAAAACTGCTTATTACTTCCAGGTAGACAAGATACAAATGAGAGTGAAAGCACTCCTCCCGATCTTTACGCGTCGGGAATTAAGGATCGACTCACTGGCATTAGTAGCCCCTAAAATTGAAGTCACAAGATTGAAGCCCCTCGAGCGGCCGTCTCATAAAGAAGTTTCCATACCAGAGGAAATGGGAAGGGTTTACAATTCGATAATGGATGCCCTGAAATTCCTGGAAGTGAAAAGATTCCAATTTGATGAAGGAGAATTCAGATTGATCAATAAGGTTCATGCCGATCAGCAACCCCTTGTCATCACAAAACTTCATTTTCATATTGAGGATTTCAAAGTGGACTCAACTACATCTGCCGAGGATTTTCCGGATTCAGACAAGTTGGTATTCTGGACCAAGAACCAGGACATTACTTTTCCTGACGGGAATCATCGTCTTGCTTTTAGCCGCTTCCGGATAAAGATCAAGAAGAGATTGATCGAAATTGACAGTTGCACACTTATTGGTAAGAAAGATGGCAACAGTCAATCGGGTTTCTCCCTCTTTTTAGATACGCTTAAACTGACCAATGTTGATTTTAAAGCGCTGTACGAACAAGACCTGATAAAAGCAGATTCTGTTTATTGTCTCAATCCAAATTTCAAAATACAACTGGAATTAAAGAACCGGGGACCCGGCGAAAGAAAAATCCCGAATCTTGATACGCTTATCAACCAGCTTACCGGGGACCTCCAATTGAAGTATGTGGGCGTTAAAAATGCTACGCTTGATATAACGACGACACGTGATGACAAAAGCACCAGGTTTACTTCTGAAAAAAATAATTTCGAAATGCAGGGGCTTACGATCATTCAGAACTCGCCACAACCTGTCTCGCTCCAAAGCTTTGATATGGCCATTCGTAACTATGAAAATTTTGTAAAGGACAGCAGTTATTTTCTCCGGTTTGACAGCATCCAGCTCAGGGAAAACCGCGTTTACCTAAACAACTTCTCTATTAACACCGAACCCTATAAAGACAAACGAAACATACAGGTCCGTCAATTCATTCTTAGTGGCCTATCATGGGCCGATCTCCTGTTCGACAGGCAGGTTGTGGCTAAACAGGCACTCTTGATACGCCCGGTTATCGATTACTATCCTTCCGCAAATGCAAGACCAAAAACAAGAAATCCGATTGTAAATTCATTGGCAGGCATTAACAATTTCATGAGTCTTGATAAAATCGTTATTGACAATGGAAAGATAAAGATCAAAACCAGAAATACACTGGACCTGCTGCTGGATGATGCCAATCTTGTTCTTAACAGCAGCAATATCGCGGACTCACTATCCATTTCAAACGTGGAAGGATCAATAGAAATGCTGAATTTCAAAAAAGGAATAATGAAAATTAAAGGACTGACGGTGAATATGGATAATGCTTCATTTGACGGGAACACCAATCAGTTCTTATTTGACAAAATAAATATTTATAACAGGGGTCAGACCTTTAATGTGAATGCCAGGAATGTAAGACTCGACAGCCTTGTGTATCTGGATTCGGTTAAAATGGTTTGGGGTGAAGGCATCAGCTGGAAAAAAGCAGATGTAGAAATAAATGTCCTCCAAAAGGGTAAAGGAAAGAACAGCGATGCCCTAGATGTATTTCTTAAAAGAATAGGTGGAACTAATACCCAGCTATATTTTAATGACGCAAAGAATTCGTTGTCTGTTTTTCTTAGTGACTTCGCGGCAAGTTCGATCGATAATAAAAATCGGCTTAAGATCGATGATCTCAAAACTTCCGGTACACAGATCTATTGGTTCAATCAGCGGTCGTCATTTACAGCCGAACGGTTTTCCATTAATGATCATGCTGGCTCTTCACTTGGCGATTTTCACTTCAAACAAACAAAGGAAAACAACACCATTGAAATTTCAGCCGAACAGGCATTATTTACGCCTGACGTAAACAGTGTCATAAAAGGCGCCTCCGATATTAAGGATTTGAAGCTGGATAAGCCTGTCGTGTATTTGCGTGTCGATCAGAAAACGGACAGCAACAGGCTTCCTTTACCTAAAATATCGGTTGATCAATTACAACTGAACGATCCTATCTTTTCTTTGGAAAACAACACACCGGAAGCGCTTAAAAAAATTGAATGGGATGGAAAGGAAACCAACATCATTTTGAAAAACCTGAAAAGCAATCCTGATAATAACAGGATCTCTGTTTCTTCGATTAATACAAAGCTTTCAAATTTCCAGATTACCAATAAAGACAATAAAACCACCTCATCAAAAGAAGGATCGCTTCAAATACAGCTTAGCGATCTCGTGGTAGGAGCATCAGGGAAAAAATTCTGGTCGGTTACCATAGACAAAGTTGACGCCAGAAACTTTTCGGCCGATAGTTTAGGTAAAAACCCCGCAAACGTAAAAGTTCATGAAGGAAGTTTACGCGATCTCAACCTTGGATCATCAATCAGTGGCAATTTGAAAAGGATCATTGAAAAGAATCCTTCATTTAAACTTTCTGATGTTTCAGGTGAGATCATGAGTGAAAAGAATAACTGGAAATGGTACAATCTTTCCTTCGATAAACCCCGCAAAAGTTTTACACTTGATTCCTTCTTTTACGAGCCTGTTGCTACCCGGGATGAATTTATAGCTGCCAGTAAATGGCAGACCGATTATATGACGATCAAGACCGGGAAGATCGCCGTTTCCCGATTTGATCTCGACGAGTATCTTGGTGATAGCGTTTTTCGTTCAGGCACTGTCACCATTGACGACCCTTATTTCACATCCTACCGGGATAAGAGACCCCCCTTTCATGCTGGTATTATAAAACCATTACCGGCGAAACTGATACAAAAGATACCCGAAAAGGTCTCAGTGGATACTATTATTATCAGGAATGGCACGGCGATCTATTCTGAATTAAATGATAAGACAGGCGAGACGGGGGTGATCCCGATTACGAGGATCAGCGGCGATATTTTTCCAATCAAAAATTTTGACCTCAGGCCGGCAGATAGCTTCAGAATACGACTGAATGGTTATTTGCTTGACAGCGGATGGATAAGACTGAGGACAAGAGAGTCTTACCTTGATTCATTATCCGGTTTTTTGATCACCGTAAGAATGCGGCCACATTCAATGATGTATTTGAATCAAATATTGCCTGCCTTATCATCCATAAAACTGCAATCAGGCTATTTAGATACGCTTACCATGCGTGCAATTGGACGTGACGATATCTCGCTGGGCGAAATGAGAATGTATTACCATGACCTGAAAGTTCAATTTTTAAAAAACGGAAGAGAAGATAAGAAGACGTTCCTGCGAGGGCTGATGACATTTATCGCTAACAGTTTTATTATTAAGAACGAGAATAAAAAAAGAGTTGGTGTGGTTTATTTCCCGAGATTACGGGACAGGTCTTTTATAAACTATTACATTAAGATCGCCATGAGTGGTGTTGCTTCAAGTGTGGGAGCAAAAAAGAATAAGCGATTGATGAAGCGTTATAATAAAACGCTTAAGGTGCGGCAATTGCCAGGTGTCGACTTCGATTAATTCAATATGAGCGGAAATATAATTTCCAGGGAACATCCCCTGCCAGGTGAAGAAGTTAATTTTACTTCGCCGCCAAAGGCATCCACCCGGTTATAAATATTTATAAAGCCGATGCCCTTTGATTGTACTGAACTATCG
>DASTIZ010000297.1:0-4478 GCA_035717045.1 Chitinophagaceae bacterium | reverse complement strand
GGTAAAGCTCCCTGCCACTTGGGATCTACAGATTCAATAAGCGTCCACTTGTTTTTTATATTGAACAAAAAGTTCTTATTCGAAGCTTGTTTTGATTGCAGGAATTTAAGTGCTTTTGAATGCCTGGCTGTATCATCAAGGCAGATACTTATAAACTCAAAGTCCCGCCCGCGATACATGCGATTGATCTCTACGAATGATGGGAACTCGATCAGACACGGCCCGCACCAGGTAGCCCAAACATTGATCAGCCGGAGCTTGTCAGTATTATTTTTCAAAAGATCTTTTACACCCGTGGCATCGATCATTTCAAGGGTCACGGGCTCGGCTGCCCACTCTTTTTTTGCTTTTTCAACCCAGTCACCTTTTTCGGCCCATTTTACAGAACATCCAAAGACCTTGGTAGTCTTCACGGTTACTTCCTTACCCTGCAATAATTCTTCAATCGCGTTTCGCGTGTCGTGGGTGGTAGGTCTTTCTGTTGGTTTCTCTACATCGTCAATCCGACCCTGGAATCGAAGTATTCTCTCTCTATCAAAAATAAAAACATGCGGAGTGGTCACGGGTCCGTACGCTTTTGCCATTGCCTGCTTA
Organism: Chitinophagaceae bacterium; assembly: GCA_035717045.1. Classification (GTDB taxonomy): domain Bacteria; phylum Bacteroidota; class Bacteroidia; order Chitinophagales; family Chitinophagaceae; genus VBAS01. The sequence continues at coordinate 3,884 of DASTIZ010000297.1, read as the reverse complement.
TCGCCATCATACAAGTAAGGGAAATTAAATTTCTTTTGTTTTGCTCTTACCTTCATCTCCGCATAACTATCACTCATGTCCGAATAGCCCAATTCGTCAAGCCGGACTGACTTTGGATCATTGGGCGAAACAGCAACGATAGCAACTCCTTTGGGATTATAATCTTTTGTCAGTTGAATGATCCTCTCTTCGTAAGCCTGTGCGGTCGGGCAATGGTTGCAGGTAAAAATGATGACAAGGATCTTGTATTTACTAAATGAGGCCAGTGAATAGGTTTTACCATCAACGCCTTTTAATGAAAACGGCGGCGCCTTTGCGCCAATAGGGAGAGTTGGATGCTCCTCAACTGGATTGGCGAAAGATAAATTCAATGACAGGATTAAGAACAAGGTGAATGAAAATCGCATGATAATATTTTTGAAAAGTTAGAAAAAAATGAAATAACATTTGATTGTATTTTCGCAGCAATTTTCTCCTATGCGCTACATGAAGTGGATCGGTCTGCTCGCTGTTATTTTGCTGATTATTTCTTGTTTTCTTCCCTGGGTGATTATTAATTCAAAAAACCTTGTTGTCACCGGCATTGACTCCACGGGGACAAATTTTGGCAAACCTGGTTATGTTCATTTCATCTTTGGTCTCTTCTTTGTCATCTTTCATTTTATTCCAAAGCTTTGGGCCAAACGTTGGAATTTACTGCTCGTGGCACTCAATATTGCATGGGCAGTGAGGAATTATCTCATTATTTCTATGTGCCGGGAAGGGGAATGCCCTGAAAAGCAGGCAGGACTCTGGCTCGTTCTCGTGTCTTCAGTCCTTATGCTGTTTGCCGCCTTGTTCCCCGATATTAAATTGAAAGAAGAGAATAAAGCTAACCAAGCACCTTGAAACTTTTTTTAATGATCTCTGCGCACTCGATGACCTGATCTTTATTGATGACAAGTGGCGGGGCGAAACGGATCTTATCACCGTGTGTTGGCTTTGCCAACAAACCATTTTCTTTCAGCTTAAGACAAAGGTCCCACGCCGCATCATTGCTGTGATGATCGATAACGATTGCATTCAACAATCCTTTTCCCCTGACCATCGCAATATGAAGAGAATCGATCTTCTTTAACTCATCTCTTAATATTTTTCCCATTGCTTCAGCATTTTCCGCCATTTTTTCTTCTTTTAAAACCTGCAAAGAAGTAATTGCCACCTTACTGGCCAACGGGTTCCCACCATAAGTGCTCCCATGTTCCCCGGGTTTCAATACCATCATTATTTCATCATCCGCCAGCACCGCACTTACCGGCATCATGCCTCCGCTCAGCGCTTTACCAAGGATCAAAATATCGGGTCTTACATTTTCATGATCACAGGCCAGCATTTTCCCTGTTCGTGCCAAACCTGTTTGAATTTCATCGGCGATAAAAAGTACATTGGCTTCTTCACAGAGTTGTTTTGCGTATGATAAGTAACCGTCATCAGGAACCACGACACCTGCTTCGCCTTGTATCGGCTCCACCAGGAAACCGGCAACATCTTTGTCTTCCAAAGCCTTTTCTAATGCTTCCCGGTGATTAAAGGAAATTGAAATAAAACCCGGCATGTATGGGCCAAAATTCTTTGTTGCCAACGGGTCATCACTGAATGAAATGATCGTTGAAGTGCGACCGTGAAAATTTCCATGACAAACGATGATCTTTGCCTTACCTTCTTTGATCCCTTTTTCTTCATAGGCCCATTTACGACAAAGCTTAATAGCCGTTTCAACAGCTTCAACACCTGTATTCATGGGCAATACTTTATCATAGCCAAATAGTTGGGTAATGAATTTTTCATACTCGCCAAGGATATTGTTATGAAACGCCCGGCTGGTCAACGTGATCTTTTGAGATTGTTCGATGAACGATTGAATGATCTTTGGATGGCAATGCCCCTGGTTCACTGCCGAATAGCCACTGAGAAAATCATAATAGCGCTTTCCATCAACATCCCAGACATATACGCCTTCTCCACGTTCAAGCACGACAGGAATAGGATGATAGTTATGGGCACCATATTTTTGTTCAAGATCTAAGTAGTATTTTGTTTTTCCGGAAGAACTAATAGCTGTACTCATAATAAAAATCTTAAGTGATGATGGATTATTAAAAAAGCAGAATACCTGAATTCCCCCTGTAGGGGAGATGGGGATCATAAACCTCGATGATTCAGAAGATCGAGGTTTTGCTGAAGAAAGGATGATATAAGACTATTTTGAACCATCTGTATTTCGTTTGCAAGATACAGAAAAACGCGTGAAAATTTGACTGGTTAAATTGATGAATGATAAGAAATAATTATCATGGATGTTCGATTTTTGTAGAGACAAGGCATGCTTTGTCTTCATAAAACAAAAATATAAATATGTCATACACCATACCGGCCGAAACCAGGATCGGGCATGTACACCTTAAAGTGGCAGATCTTGACAGATCATTGAAATTTTACCGTGATCTCCTGGGGTTTGAAGTGCAACAATATTATGGCGAAAGTGCTGTATTTATTTCTGCAGGCGGCTATCATCATCATATTGGCCTGAACACATGGCATTCCAAAAACGCGGGGCCCGCACCAATACATGCGGCCGGGCTGTACCATACTGCTATTTTATATCCCACAAGAAAAGATCTGGCCATTGCATTGAAGCGGTTGATCGAGGCCAATTATCCTTTGACGGGTGCATCGGATCACGGTGTCTCAGAAGCTATTTATATGAATGACCCGGATAAAAATGGCGTGGAATTATATTGGGACAAGCCTAAAGACCAATGGCCCGTAGATGCTAAAGGAAATTTACAAATGGTTACGGATGCGTTGGACCTTAATGATCTTTTGAAGTTAGCAGGCCCCATCCAGCCATTCCCCGACGAGGAAGGCCAGCACCATACATAGCCTGGTTTTTAGTAGCCAAATTCCTTTATGAAATATTCACGGGGAAGAGAAAGTAATAATTTGCTATCCTTGGGGAAGATGCCATAAACAGTCGACCCGCTCCCACTCATAGCCGCATAAACCGCACCGGCAGCGTACAGGTCATCTTTTATTTTTTTTATTTCAGGATATTTATTGAAAACGGGTTGCTCAAAGTCATTTCTTAAGTCTTCCTTCCATACGTCTACCGGCTGCCGGATTATTTCCTTTATTTTCATCACTGGTCTGCAGGGATTGATTTGACCAAAAGCCCATGCCGTGCTGATAAGAATGCCTGGGTGAACCAATACCATTTTATAACCGGAAAGATCGATTGCAGTTTCTTCTAATATTTCTCCCCGCCCGGTAGCGTAGCATGGTTTGTTGATAATAAAGAATGGACAATCACTTCCTAACTGTGATGCATAATTTATAAGTTGCTTTTGCGAAAGCTCCAGTTTGAATTTTTTATTCAGCAATTTTAAGGTGAAGGCTCCGTCGGCACTACCACCGCCTAAGCCTGCCCCAATTGGAAGCGCTTTATGTAAGTGTAGGTGCACGGGTGGTAGCCCGGGAAAATCTTTTTTTAACAGGTCATAAGCCTTCACGCAAAGATTATCGCTGTTGTTGCCGTTAATATCTAACCCGCTGGCAGAAAATCGGAACTCTGGCCTTTCAATAACTTCAATGGCGTCTCTGAGTTGGACGGGGTAAAAAAAGGTTTCCAGATCATGATACCCATCGGTTCGTTTACCAACAATATTAAGCCCGAGATTTATTTTACAGTTAGGGAAAAAAACCACGATTATCAGGATTTTTATGATTATGTAGAACCAGGATTATGAGGATTTTTAGGATTATGCGGAAAGCGGGACAGCAACCGATCAAATGCAAAAAACAAAAAAAGAAACCATTTTCCTGATTTCCTCATTAATCTTCATAAT
>DASTIZ010000296.1:0-15342 GCA_035717045.1 Chitinophagaceae bacterium | reverse complement strand
GAAAAAGAAATTGAGAAAGAGGTAAAAAGCCAGGCCGAAGCAGGCTGGCGGATATTTGCATCAAATGTCAATCTCCGGAATAATAGCTTACAATTCGATAATGATAATGATCCAAAAACAAAATATGGAATCGATTATTCTCATTTGAAGGGGGATTCAGTGACATTAGAGGTGAACGACCTGTTATTAAGTAAAGATTCGATTGGCGGGAAAATCAAAAAAGGAAGTTTTAGAGAACAAAGTGGCTTTGTTTTAGAAGAGTTAAGTGGCGATATTCTTTATGCCAATACGCAGACATATGTAAAGGATCTGTACCTCAAAACACCGGGAACAGAATTGAAAAGATATGCATCACTTACCTATGCATCATATAAGGACCTGGCTGAGAACTTCCCCAAAACTAGCATGGAGGCTGATATCCCGGACAGCCACGTGCAGGTAAAAGATATTCTTGCTTTTGCACCTCAATTACGTTCAGAAGCGGCATTTGCAAACCCAAATGCAACCTGGTACATCAACCTGCAGGGACATGGTACATTGGAGTCAATGTATATTTCAAATCTTCAATTCCGTGGTTTGAAAAACACGCAGATCGATGCGAGTGGGTCGCTGGCGACAAACGATGATCCGAATAGAACAGGCGGTACTTTGAACATAAGAAGATTGCACACAACCCAATCCGATATAGCGTTATTTACGGGTCAGCGTTTATCCAACGCACAAATTAATTTGCCGGAAGAATTTGATGCACGTGGAACTGTGGCAGGTTCAATTAAAAATCTGTCAACCAACCTCACGATCAACTCTTCTGTTGGCACCGCCTTCGTGAACGGAAGATTTACGAATCTCGACAATCCAAACAGGGCAACTTATAATGCGCTTGTCAGAACCAGTTCTTTGAACCTGGGGTATATTCTAAGGAACAGTCAGTTTGGTGGTGTTAGTGGAAATATGATTTTCTCTGGCCAGGGATTTACTTCCGGCAATATGAATACGAATTTCAAAGGAGATATCTATGCCATCAACTACAATGATTATGTGTACAGGAATATAAATGTGAATGGATCGATCAAAGGTTCTTTTTTGAATGTAACCACGGATATAAATGATCCAAATCTTCACCTGGAAGGAACACTAACTGGTAACATGTCGGCTAATCAATCGTTCCATTTTGAAGGAATGCTCGACAGCATTAAAACACTGCCATTGAACCTGACAACACAGCCGTTGATCGCAAGAGGACAGGTCATCGCTGACATCCCGGTGATGAGTGCAAATTACCTGGAAGCAAATGTGTTGATCACAAAAGCACTGCTTGTAACAGCTGATCAACGATTACCATTAGATACTATTCAGTTTGTTTCCGGCCGATCCGATACTGCGCAGTTTATGACATTGAAAAGCGATGTTGCCAATGCAAGATTAAGTGGTCAATACCGCTATACCGATCTGCCTTTGATATTTCAGAAAAACATTGAACCTTATTTTTCAGTGGCACCTGAAAAAACACTTTCCCATGTGCAGCCTTATGATTTTTCTTTTGCTGCTGATATTGCCAATGCCCCGGCGTTGATCGCTTTTGTGCCGGGATTAAAATCATTCGAGCCCATTCATATCGAAGGAACCGCGTCGACAGTCAAGGGTCTGAATGCAAATGCTACTACCCCTTTTATCTCCTATAAAGGAAGCGATATCAAGGGAGTAAACCTGAAAATAAATACAACAGACCGGGGACTACAGTTCATCGGGGATGTACAACATATCACCGGTATTGGTCATAATCTTTATCATACGCAATTCAATGCCATCGCCCTGAACAATACGATTGATTTCAACTTAAATATTGATGATATAGCGGGCAGAGATAAATATCATTTAGCAGGGTTATTAAATCAACCTACCCGGGGAAATTATACGATTAGCCTGCGACCAGACAGCCTGATGCTGAATTATGATTTGTGGACGATCTCTCCCGGCAACTCCGTCACCATTACAAAGGACAATATTCTGGCAAACAATTTCGTGCTTCAGAAAGATGATCAAAAGCTTTCATTACAGAGCCAGGGACAATTATTAAATACCGGGTTTACAAATTTCCAACTGTCAACCTTCACCGCGATCATGAAATCGGATTCATTGCTGGTTAACGGTTCAATGAATGGAACAGTCGTATTCAGAAATATTTTAAGACAGCCCGTTTTTACAAGCGATCTTACTATTAATGACCTTAGCATGAAAGGCGATACACTTGGAAATGCTGTTGTAAAGGTTGACAATGTACAGGGTAACCGGTATAATACGAATGCAACAATAACCGGGCGTGGTAATGATATCGCTTTAACCGGTTCATTTGCACCACAAGGTGAAAATGATATCGCTCTGGATCTTGACCTGGCCATCCGCCAGATGCAGCTGTCAACAATCGAGGGCGCTTTTGGAGAAATGATCAAAAATGCCTCCGGCACAGTGAATGGAAATATCACCATAAACGGAACCGTGAACCAGCCGAGCATCAATGGCCCCATCAATTTTGATAAAGCGAGTTTCGCCACGAAGATATTGGGTAGTCAATTTAGAATTGACGGTGAAAAGATCAATGTAACAGAAAATGGTTTTCATTTCGAAGATTTTGTGATCAGGGATACCGCGAATAATGAAATGAAGCTTAGCGGAGTTATTCAAACGCCCAATTTTATTAATTACAATTTTGACTTCGATCTGAATACTACCAATTTCCAGGTGCTGAATACAACAAAGAAGGAAAATAAGATCTATTATGGTAAAATGGTAATCACTTCCAACCTGCATGTTGGCGGAACAGAAGCAACACCCGATATTGATGGCAACATCACCGTGAATGACGGCACTGATCTTACCGTGGTGATCCCCCAAAGACAACCCAGCGTAGTTGCCAGGGAGGGTATCGTGGAATTTGTCGACATGGATGCCCCGGGAATCGATTCGCTATTCCTTTCCTATGATTCATTAAATATTTCCCGGTTTAAGGGGATGAATATTCTGACAAATATTGAAATAAGAAAGGAAGCGGTTTTCAATATTGTAATTGACGAAGCTAATGGCGACTTTATTGAATTGCAGGGCGAAGCCGTCTTATCAACCGGTATCGATCCAAGTGGTAAGATCACGCTTGTCGGAAATTATGAGTTGGACAGAGGGGCTTATGAAATTACATTTAACTTTCTTCGTCGCCGTTTTGACATACAAAAAGGAAGCAGGATCACCTGGTACAACGAACCGACAAAAGCGGTGTTGGATGTAAATGCAGTATACATTGCCAATACGCCGCCGATCGATCTTGTACAGGAACAAATTGCAGCTTCTTCACAGGCTATCCGCAACACCTATTTGCAAAAACTTCCGTTCGAAGTTCGGTTGAAACTAACTGGAGAATTGATGCAGCCTCAGCTTGCATTTGATATCGTACTTCCTTCTGACAGAAGTTATGGTGTGTCAAATGATATCATCACGCAGGTTGATACCCGGCTTGAGCAGATAAGACAAGACCCCGGCGAAACCAACCGGCAGGTATTTGCTTTATTGTTATTGGGTCGTTTTGTTGGACAAAATCCTTTAGCGAGCAACACCCCGATGTTCAGCGCCTCATCGTATGCACGGCAAAGTGTAAGTAAGTTACTGACGGAGCAATTAAACAAGCTTGCTGCCGGTCTCTTTGATGGTGTTGATCTCACGTTTGATGTTACTTCAGCTGATGACTACACCACTGGTGACCGAAGAGCCAGGACTGAATTAAATGTCGGCCTGAGCAAACGTTTATTGAATGAACGACTGACCGTGTCTGTTGGCAGCAACTTCGAATTGGAAGGACCAAAGAACAGCAGCCAGAAAGCAAGTAATGTGATCGGCAACCTGGAAGTTAATTATGCGATCAGCCGGGACGGGCGCTACCGGATCCGTTTTTATCGTAAAAACGAATACGAAGGAATCGTGGATGGTTATATCGTTGAAACAGGGTTGAGTTTTATTATCAGCGTTGACTACAACCGCTTTCTTGAATTATTAAAGAAAAGAAGAAACCAGCGTGTAGACGGTGTGAATTATCAAAGACCGCAACAGTGAAAGTCATCAGACACTATATAATTTTAGGCGTTGTAAGTTCTTTATTTGCTGCATGCAGCAGTACAAGGCACTTGCCTCCTGGTGAAAAATTATATACCGGGGCTACAATTGACGTAAAGAACACGGCCACTGTTCTTGAGCGGAAAGTTCTTACGGAGGATCTTGCCGGGTTGACAAGACCAAAGCCAAATTCAAAATTCCTGGGAATGCGTATCAAGCTTTGGATATATAATCTATTCAGGAATAAAAAAGAGAATTCCTTTTTTGGCCGTATCCGGGAGAAAAATGGCGAACCACCCGTGCTATTGAGCCAGGTTGACCTGGAGCAAAACGTAAAAGTGTTGCAAAGTCACATGGAGAACAAGGGCTATTTCCTTGCAAAAGTTTCCGGCGATACGGTGGTAAGACGCCGAAGAGGACATGCACGGTATAATGTTGTTGCCGGGGACCAGTATAAGATCGCAGCAGTTAGTTTTCCAACAGATAGCAGTGCACTTGCCAGGACAATGGCCCAGACAAGTGCAAAAACATTATTGGTGCCGGGGAAGCCGTTTGATCTTGATGTGATCAAAGCAGAACGGCTCCGTATTGATGCGCATTTAAAAGAAAACGGGTTTTATTTTTTCAGTCCTGAATTCATTTTGCTTCAGACGGATACTACCGTTGGCAATCACCAGGTAAATATGTTCGTAACGGTGAAGGAGGATATCCCTTTCGAATCAAGAGAAATTTACCGGATAAAAGATGTGCAGATCTATACCGGGTATAGTCTGAATATGGATAGGATCGATAGCAGCCGTTCACAGGCGCTATATTATAAAGGTTATTATATAATTGACAGACGAAAAAGGTTTAAACCTTCCTTATTTGCCCGCGCGATGGATTTTGAGGCGGGAGATATTTATAATCGCACTGATCATAATATGACATTAAGCAGGCTCGTCAATCTTGACCTTTTTAAGTTTGTAAAAAATCGATTTGAGATAAATACTACTACTGACACCCCCTATCTTGATGTTTTTTATTATCTCACACCATTGCCGAGAAAATCCTTAAGAGCCGAATTAACAACTATAACACGGTCAAATAACCTGAATGGTTCCTTGATCTCGGTGAGCTGGAGAGACAGGAACCTGTTCAAAGGCGGGGAGCATATAAGTATCAGTGCGTATACCGGGTCTGATGTTCAGTTCAGCGGTGCTTTAAGGGGTTACAACGCAATACGGCTGGGCGGAGAAATAAATTTTGGTATTCCAAGAGTTGTCGCACCCTGGAATTTTTCTTCCCGGAGCGGATACATGCCAAGAACAAATATCCAGGTGGGCTATGATATGCTTGATCGTGTGAAATTATATACATTGAATTCTTTCAGGGCTGCTTATGGTTATCTATGGAAAGAAAGTATTCAAAAGCAACATGAGCTTTATCCTATCAGCATAAATTATGTACAGCCGGGAAGAGTAACGCAGGAATATAACAACCTGATCCACCAGGACACCCTGCTTGCCCGTGCCATTCAGAAACAATTTATACTTGGCTCAACATACCAGTATAACTACAATGAATTGGTGATCGGCATACCGCCAAACAATGCGTGGTATTTTAATGGCTTGCTGGACTTATCAGGAAATATTGCGGGGCTTGCTTCTGGCGCCAATGTAAAGGCCGGTAAAGAAGTTACGATCCGTGATGTACCATTTGCTCAATATATAAAGTTTGAACTGGATGGGCGTTACTATAAAAAATATGGATTGTATTCAACCTGGGCCAATCGTGCGATAATTGGTGTTGGTATTCCTTATGGTAATTCTGTACAGCTACCGTTCATTAAGCAATTTTTTATCGGGGGCAATAATAGTTTAAGAGGCTTCAGAAGCCGGACTGTTGGACCCGGCACCTATCGTTTCCCTGATACACTTAATTTTTTGCCGGATGAGACAGGGGATCTTAAACTTGAATTGAATACCGAGTTTCGGTTCAGGCTGAATGGCCCCTTGTATGGAGCCTTATTTATTGATGCGGGCAATATCTGGCTCATGAATGACAGCACATATACTCATAAACCCGGTGGGGAGTTTACCGGCAAGTTCTTAAACCAGTTAGCGGTTGATGCAGGTTTTGGTTTTCGTTTGGATATTACATTGTTTGTTATCCGACTTGATATTGCCTTTCCCCTCAGGAAGCCGTGGGAGCAAAATCCCTGGGTGATCGATCAGATAAAATTCTTTCAGAAACCCTGGCGAAGGGAAAATATTATTTATAATCTTGGTATTGGTTATCCATTCTAAAGTGTTTCTTTTTATAGCTTTGAAAAATGAAGGCACTGCAAAAGAATAAAATACAATAGTTGAAAAGTATCCTATTTTTCCTCATAATCTTTTACATCATGAAAATCCTGGTTTATGTCTGGTGAAACCGGTAAATGGATCATTGGCATTGGCGCCGTCATCGTTATCATTGGCGTCATTGTTTATTTTTTTCATGATAAATTGAATTGGATTGGACGCTTGCCCGGTGATATACGGGTTGAAAAGGAAAATTTCAGGTTTTATTTTCCGATCACAACAATGATCTTATTCAGCCTGCTGGGAACGCTTATTATTTGGCTGATCCGGAAATTCTTCTGAGTTAATTTGTGTTGATTAATGTTTACATTCGACGGAAAATGCCACAGAAGCACTGAAACACAGAATTCTGTGTCTCTGTGCCTCAGTGGCTACAAAAAACACTGCTTATGCTGCAAGCACCACGCTTCACGGCACTCGATGTTTTCCGGGGGATGACGGTTTGCTTTATGATCATTGTAAATACTCCCGGTAGTTATTCGACCGCTTATGCTCCCTTGCTCCATGCTCAATGGCATGGGTTTACCCCAACCGATCTTGTGTTCCCTTCTTTTCTTTTTGCGGTGGGTAATGCGATGAGCTTTGTAATGAAAAAGTGGGCAGGTATGAACAATGCTGCCGTGCTTGGAAAGATCTTTAAAAGAACTCTCATCATCTTTTTATTAGGATACCTGATGTATTGGTTTCCGTTTGTACAATGGAATGAGAGCGGCGGATTGTCTGCAAAACCTATTAGCGACACAAGGATAATGGGAGTATTGCAACGCATCGCGTTGTGTTATTGTATAGCTGCTTTAATGATCCGTTACCTTAAGGTAAACACGGTAATTACCTTGTCATTAGCTTTTCTATTTATTTACTGGCTGATCCTTTTAATGTTCGAGCCTGGAACTGCCCATCAAATGATGCCTCCGCATCCCGGTAATACAAACGATGCGTATGATATTATGATGAATGCCGGAGCAAGATTGGATCTGTGGTTGCTTGGGGAAAATCATTTATACCGGGGAGAAGGCGTGGCGTTTGATCCGGAAGGATTGCTCAGTACCTTGCCTGCGATCGTTAATGTGACTTCCGGCTACATTGCCGGTAAATGGATACAGGAGAGAGGAAACAGTTATGAAGGATTGACAAAACTTTTACTGGTTGGCGTTACCATGATCTTTCTCGCGTTGTGCTGGAATAATTTTCACCCGATCAATAAGAAATTATGGACGGGCAGTTATGTGTTTCTTACAGTCGGTATTGATTGTGTGCTGCTCGCTGCATTGGTTTATGTGATCGACTTCCTGCAAATAAAAAGATTCAATTACTTTTTCGAAGTGTTTGGAAGAAATCCCTTGTTCATCTACCTGCTTTCAGAAATTGGAGCCATATTACTTTGGTTCATTCCTGTTGGCAGCAAACCGCTTTATGCCTGGTTATATGATAATGTGTTCATCCGGGCAGGTCCTTATTTTGGTTCGTTCTTATTTGCAATCACATTTATGATGCTTTGCTGGTTGGTGGGATATATTTTGGATAAGAGAAAAATCTACGTGAGAGTATGATCAATTCTCGCCTTCAGAGGCGAAACGGTAAATATTTATTTCGGAACAGGCGACAGCTTTAATATTTCAACGGCAAACTTCTCAATTTCATTTCTTACACTTTCTACGTCTTTTGATTTAATGGGTGAGCCAAGCACATGGGCACCTGCTCCGGGAATGGCAACTTCTCTTTTTAAGCTGACAGGCGTCCCAAGCTGGACAAACATTCTTTTCATGGATGAAACTTTTACGACCGGGTCCTGGTTGTCTTTGTCTTTAAAATAATAAAGCATCAATGTAGGCTGCGTCACTTTCTTAAATGTTGATTCTTTCATCGTTGACTCCAGCAACTCCTCCAATTGTACCAATGAGCTTGTTGAGTACCGTTGATTCCAGTATTGCTTATACAAGGCTGTCGTATCGTCAGCGGTCCGTTGTTTTCCTTCTACGATATGTGCAATTTGCAGACCCCAATGATTATTGAGCAACCATGCATTTGGATCGTTGATGGCTATATTTGGAGATAGCATGATGTTGGCCGCGATATCAGGGAATTCGCCACAAAGTTTTAGTGCCAGCGTACTCCCTGTTGATGTCGATAATAAAATTATTTTTTTACCCAACTGTTTTCCGATCGCATACGCTTCAACTGCGGATCGCCAACTTTTTTCCGCAGTATAATTGGCCAGTGCATCTGATGTATCAATTCCATGTTCTGCCAGTCTTGAGAGGTATAAATTACAGCCGAACGTTTGCGCAAACTCACGATGGACCGGATCCCCTTCCTCCTGTGATGCGCTGAAACCATGTAAATAGACTACCGCATATTCTGTTTTTTCTTTTGTTGAATCATTGAACCAGGCAATTCTTGCTTCATTATCCGGTTTTAGTTTGTGCCTGGCTTCGTTATCTGCCACGTGTTTTTCTAATTGCGTGGGTTCTGATGGTATGGGGGGTAATTCCGTTTTGTATTTCGGGGTTGATGGCTGCGGCCCGAGAAAATAAATTACGATCAGCAGGATCAAAAAAACACCTAGCCATTTGAGAAAATGCATGAATCGTAGTTTGGGAATAAAGATAATTTATTGGTTCGTGAGTCGTGATCGTCACCCGTGAGTATTCTTTCACGATTCACGTCTCACGACTCACGAAAAAGATGATTAGAATTCCAAAACCTGAAAGGAGCGTCGCAACAAAAGCCCAATCAAGGCGCATTAGTTGACAGCAAAATAATCCTTCACTAATCCTTCGCTGCCCCGCTGAATTGGTGTACCTTCGCCGCTCGTTTAAAATGAATATGGAAATAAGGAATATAGCGATCATTGCTCACGTTGACCATGGTAAAACCACTCTGGTAGACAAGATCTTACATGCTACCAAAGTGTTTCGTGATAACCAGGAAACAGGTGACCTGATCATGGATAGTAATGACCTTGAAAAGGAGCGTGGGATCACAATCTTTTCAAAGAATGCAGCGGTGGTTTACAAGGGTGTTAAGATCAATGTGATCGATACGCCGGGGCACTCTGATTTCGGCGGAGAAGTGGAAAGGGTCTTGAAAATGGCCGACGGCGTATTGCTTTTAGTTGATGCTTTTGAAGGACCCATGCCGCAGACTCGTTTTGTTCTACAAAAAGCCCTGCATCTGAATCTCCATCCTATCGTTGTCATCAATAAAGTTGATAAACCAAATTGTCGTCCGGACGAAGTACATGAAGCGGTTTTTGAGTTGTTCTTTAACCTTGACGCAACTGAAGAACAACTGAACTTTCCTACGTTTTATGGTTCAGGAAAAAATGGATGGTTCAATGATTCACTAACTCCTGTTGAGGGAATTGAGCCGCTGCTTGATGGTATCTTAAAATATGTACCTGCTCCCAAGGTGAATGAGGGACCCGTTCAAATGCAGATCACATCGCTTGATTATTCATCTTTTCTTGGTCGTATCGCAATTGGTAAAGTAAGTCGTGGTGTGATAAAAGATAACCAGCAAGTGGCATTGGTGCAGGCCGACGGTTCGGTAAAAAGATCAAAAGTGAAGGAGCTGTATGTGTTTGAAGGCATGGGAAAGAAAAAAGTAAGTGAGGTTATAGCTGGCGATCTCTGTGCTGTTGTTGGCATTGAAGATTTTAATATTGGCGATACCATTGCGGATGCTGAAAATCCCGAAGGACTACCCACGATCAGTGTTGATGAGCCCACGATGAGCATGTTGTTCAGCATTAATAATTCGCCATTCTTTGGTAAGGATGGAAAATTTGTAACCAGCCGGCATCTTCGTGATCGGTTAATGAAAGAAACTGAAAAGAACCTGGCGATGAGAGTGGAAGATACCGAAGCCGGTGATTCATTTCTCGTGTATGGCCGGGGTATTCTTCATTTAGGCATATTGATCGAAACAATGCGGCGTGAGGGATATGAGCTAACGGTTGGTCAGCCACAGGTTCTTGTAAAAACGATCAATGGAACTAAATGCGAACCGTACGAAAATTTGGTGGTTGATGTGCCGCAGGAATACGCTAGTAAGGTGATCGATCTTGTTACAAGACGAAAAGGCGAAATGCATGTAATGGAAACAAAAGGAGAAATGCAGCATCTTGAATTTGAAATTCCATCAAGAGGCTTGATCGGGTTGCGGTCACAAATGCTTACCAATACAGCAGGGGAAGCGGTGATGGCCCATCGCTTTATCGAATATAAACCGTGGAAAGGCACAATACCCGGAAGAAATAATGGCGTATTGCTAGCAAAACAGGGTGGTGCAGCAACCGGTTATTCAATTGATAAATTACAGGACCGGGGAACGTTCTTTATTGATCCGGGTGAGGAGGTGTATGCAGGACAAATTGTAGCCGAGAATATAAAACCCGGTGATCTTGTGGTAAACGTCATCGAAGGAAAGAAACTTACCAATATGCGGGCAAGCGGCAGTGATGCCGCAACCAATATTGCTCCCAAAATTCTAATGAGCCTGGAAGAATGCATGGAGTATATTCAGCAGGATGAATGCATTGAAGTAACGCCAAATTTTGTTCGAATGCGAAAAGTGATCCTGGACGAGGAGGAAAGAAAAAAGCAAAGTAAGAGAATAGGGGCCGAGGTATAAATTTTTTCTGGTCATAAATACATGGTGTGCTGATCCGCAAATGGACCACAGCCCACGAGTAAAACCAAGCCCACGGTTTACACCGTGAGCTTGGTTTTATCGGACCGATTATGAGATAAAAGTTGCGGGTTTATAAGCTATTTACTCTCTCCTGGAGTTCAGTTACATATTTCGAGTTCAGCGTTTTTAATTCATCAACCATTTTTTGCGCCATTGCCTTGTTGCTCTGTTTGAGGTATACTAATGTTGCATAGTAACGGGCATTTTCATTTTTTGGATTTAAGGAAACTGCTTTCGTGAAATTCTCCAACGCGGCTGCCTCGTTGTCTAATTTGTAATTACTGTATCCCAATTCTACATATGCAGCGGTGTATGCAGGCTCCAATTGTATCGCTTTCTGCAGGTAACCGGCAGCTGTTGCATAATTGCCCAGCGAATTATTGCAATAGCCAAGTCCAAAATTTGCTTTGCGTTCGTCGGGATTGATAGCAAGCGTTTTCTTATACCAGTTAATTGCCTCATTCATGTCTTTCTTATTGTCGCGGTACACTTCACCAATCCCGTTGTAAGGAACATGGCTTTTGGGATCAAGTTCATTTGCTTTTTTGTACCACGCTATTGCATCCTCATCCTGTTTAAGATTCTTACTGGCAAATCCAAGTTCGCAATATGTATTGGTGTAATCAGTTTTGAACTCTAACGACTTAGTTAGAGCGGCTTTGGCAGAATCATATTGCTTCAATGCATTTTGTATATATCCTTTGCGATACCAGTAGAAATAATCAGTAATAGGGCTCCTGGCAAACTCCTGGTATTTCATAAAATTCTTAAGGGCCGTTTCATATTCACCTTTGCTGTAATAGATATATCCCAATTGCCGGTATGCGCTACTATACGCATCGCTGATCTGTAAACATTGATTATAATTATTGATCGCTGAATCATGGCTGTTGATCTTCTCAAAGGCGTAGCCAAGCTCAAAATGAATTTTAGCGGTACCGGGCCACAACGACCTCGCTTTTGTTAAAGAGGCGATGGCGCCGACATAATCTTTCGTATCATTCTGGCACCAGCCCATTTCATAGATCGCTTCTTTATAATCACTTTTGAGTTTTACAGCTTCTTTAAAAGCCGCCAGTGCTTCACTGGCTTTCTTTTCATTTTTAAGTTTGAGGGCCTTATCATACCATTCCCGGGCTGTTGTTTGTGAAGACACTAAAGCAGGAAGCAGCAATGCTGCCACAATCGTGGAATAGAACTTCATGGATGTCTTTTTTAGGGTTATGGATTAATCTTGTATTAACGGATTTACCATTAAAATATTCTATCGTATTTTTGCTACTTATCATCAGAATATGAAAAAACGGGTCATTTTGGTAATGGTTAGTTTTATTTTTTCCATGTTAAGTTTTAAGGATTTATCTGCACAGTGTTCTATCTGTACAAAAACAGCTCAACAATTAGGAAGAAAACCGGCTGAGGGCTTGAATGCGGGCATCATATACCTTGCCTCAGCTCCATTCCTTATTGCGGGTTATGTTTTTTACCGCTGGAGAAAAAGTGCTCATGCCGACTAGTGCTTACGGCTTCATTTTATTGATCTTGCCAAGAAGTTCTTCAGCCCCATCACTATCCATTTCTTTTAGTTTATAATATATGCTCAGTGCCTCACCTTTTTTATTGGTTGCCACAAAGCATAACCCTTTGTAGTAATAGGCAAGATTGGAATTTGCATAAAGGCTGAGAGCCTTGTTCAACTGGGTGACCGCAGATTCATATTCCTCTTTCATGTAGTAAGCAAACCCAAGTTCTTCCCTGTAACCGGAATCTTCCCTGTCGTATTCAATTGCTTTTAGCAGGATGCTGATCGCATCATCATACCTCTCCTGGTCATTATACAGCCATCCCAGTTTATAGTAAAGGGGTCTTGAATTTTCTTCATCAACCTTTAACGCTTTTTCAAAATATGAAATGGCCTGTTCATGATCTTCTTCTATTTCATAATAAACATTTCCAAGGCCTCTTAATGCGATCCCATTATCCGGGAAGAGTGAAAGTGTTTGACGGTATTGGTCAATAGCATCTTTTGAATTCTTTAGTTTTAAATAAGAAAATCCAAGTTCATTACACTTGTCCCGCTTATACTCGTTAGAAGTTGGATTATATTTCTTTAAATAGTCAACCGCCTCCTCAAATTTTTCCAGTTCATTGCAGCACCAACCGGCCTGATAATACGCTTCGTTATAAGCCGCGTTCCTGGCGATGGCATTCTTAAAGGCCGCGAGTGCATTTTTATAATCGTCTTTGTGTTTTAATTCAATCCCTTTCTTGTACCAATCCTGGACTGTAGATTGTGCGGGTACAACAAAAGGAAATACAAGTAACAAGGTGTGGAAGAAGATTCTTTTTTGCATGGTTCGGTTTTTTTAAAATTAATGAAGGATAAGAATTTTTTGAATATAATTATTAACATGAAGAAGATAAATACCTGCATCCAATGGGGGCAATAAGATCTGGCACGAAAACGAACTTGTGTTCGTTATTATTTTTTTTATTTCCCTGCCGGAAATATCGGTGACCTTAATGACTGCAAGTGGATCAATCTTTCCTTTTATGATGACCTTATCAACGGCGGGATTTGGATAAACGGTAAATGAGTGATCAAATTTTATGACGACTCTTTTTTGCGCTGAATAAATTGAATTGTTGTTTTTACTGATAACCCGTAGCCTGTATATATTCTCACCCGTTACCGGTGCATGATCAAATAGTTCATAATGATGCACGTTGACCAGAGGGTTAACGGATACCAGCGCAACCCAATTATTAAAAGAATCTAATTTCTCAATGGTAAATGAATGTGCTTCTTCAGGATCTGCGATATCCCACTGTAATTTTATTTTCTTATCATTAATCAGAATTGCGTCAAAATAAATGATTCTCAGAGGCAGGGCGACTGCGCAACTGGCAGAAGGAGTTACCGATGCCTGGTATGAATAATTCGGAACACTGGATCCACTGTTTCCGTTTGCGGCGGGTACCGGCGCACCGCAGCTTACTGGATCAATATTAATTCCTGCCGTGCCCCCCGTGTAAGAAGTTGTAATTGCCGGCGCGGATCCATTAAAATAAATTACCCCGCCACTGCCTCCACCGCCAGCTCCATAACACCTGCCTGGACTATTATCATCATCCTCATTTCCTCCGTTGCCGCCATTGGCCTGGATAGTTAATGAACCGGAGTATGCATTTGAAACATTCATTATGATCGTACCACCGGCTCCACCCCCTGAAGCACCATCATAACTTGTAGATCTCCCCGCCTGGCCATTAGCAGAGATCTTATATCCATTACCAATAATATTTTTTGCGATTACAATAATGATTCCACCACCGTTACCACCAGCATAAGTTTGTGGAGTACTGTTAGCATGACCGGCGCCGCCACCACCTCCCATAAATATTTTTGTATTGCTCCAGGTGCTTAATGCTTTTCCACCCCGACCCTGGTAATTTCCCGTACAGCCCGTTGGTCCTGTACTAAAATTTCCACCTCCATTACCTCCAGCAGTTAAATTGGCGCCACCACCACCCCCGTTATTATGATTATTTCCACCACCACCGCCATTGGCAGGAGCCCCTCTTGCTCCGTCCAGAGTCGAAGGAACATCAGCAACTCCCTCGCCTTTGTAGGCACCATTACTTGCCGATGAAAAATTATTGGCATCATAGGCATAACCGTTGCCGACAGGATTAAAAAGACCGCAATTACCGCTATGTAAAAAGAATGCCCCGCCCTTATACCCGGTTGAATCAGCAAACAAGGGCGCGTTAAGGGTCAGATCTTCTTCTACTTTAATGGCCAGCACACCGCCTTTACCTGTTGCATTGTTCCATGATTGTGCTTTAACCGTGTCGGTCACACTAGCGGAATAGTATTCCCCAAATTTCACCACCTGCACTTTATAAGCAGCATCGTAATTATTTATAAGCAGGTTGAAAAAGTAAACAGAATCATTGCTGACTGAGCAGATGGTTGCTAATTCATAATTACCTGCATAGTTCAAAGAAGTTGTATCACCAAATGAAGAATTGTTTGTTGTATTGATCGAAGCTCCTTTCATCTGGATTACCAATACAGTGTTTCCATAAGCAAGACCTGACACGTTATCGAGCTTTGCGGCAACATTGGAAATGCCAATCACACGGTGATAGCTGTTCACGACGCCACTGATATTTGTTGTCTGGGAAAAACTTATCAGCG
>DASTIZ010000295.1:0-5091 GCA_035717045.1 Chitinophagaceae bacterium | reverse complement strand
CTAAGCCGTGGCACGGGTCGGACACGATTAACCATGAGCAAGACAAAAGTGTTATACGTAGAAGATGAGCTATTCCTTGGCAAGATCGTCAAAGAAAGTCTCGAAAGCCGGGGTTTTGATGTGATCATGGAAAGCGATGGTGGAAAAGCAACCGCTGCCTTTAAGAATTCACAACCTGATATTTGTGTGCTTGATGTGATGCTACCAAACAAAGATGGTTTTACGATCGCTGACGAAATAAGAAACACGAATGAAGAAGTGCCCATTATTTTTCTCACTGCCAAAACACAAACGGAAGATGTTGTAAAAGGCTTTTCTCTCGGCGGCAATGATTATATCCGCAAACCATTCAGCATGGAAGAATTGATCGTAAGGATTCAAAATGCGCTACGGAATAAAATGGAGGCGCCGAAAAAAATTTCCGGTGACGTCGTCAAGATGGGCAAATACAATTTTCAAATGAATCGCCAGGTACTGAATGACGGCAGGGAGGACCGTAAACTCTCTTACCGGGAAAGTGAATTGCTTAAGGTACTTTATGAGAACCGGGACAAGATCATTGACCGCAAGGACATACTTAACCTACTTTGGGGTAATGACAATTTCTTCAACAGCCGCAATCTTGATGTCTACATCACCAAACTCCGAGGGTATTTAAAAGAAGATCCTTCGTTGGAAATCATTACAATTAAAGGGATAGGCTATAGATTTGTAGTAGCCTGATGCGCCTCGAATAACAGCTATTAGATGCAGGAATCTCCCCCGAACTGACGTATCTATAGAATTCCTTGCATTATCTCTTTCAAAGGAATTGATAACTAGGGATTTCTCACTCATTTTTGTGACCGATAATATTTGGTTGTTGGTGATTAGAGTATTTAAGTGGATTCTTTGAATTTCGGCACAAACAGGAGCGTAAAGCGTGTCTTCAAAAATTAATATACATTCAATACCCGCTGGTAAATTCAGGGGATAGCAGAGTTTGTATAATTTGTAAATTGGTGCATGAAAAAAATATCCCTTTTACTTTTTCTTCCATTTCATTTATACGCTCAAACAGCGGTATTTTCCAAACGAGAAATTGCCCGCTGGGAGAAACAAGCAAAAAATGTTACGATCATCCGTGATAACTGGGGTATTCCTCATATTTACGGAAAAACAGATGCGGATGCTGTCTTCGGCTTATTATATGCGCAGTGTGAAGATGATTTTAAGAGAGTCGAGATGAATTATATTGAAAAATTGGGCCGAATGGCGGAAATAAAAGGTGAAAGCGAACTATATGACGATCTTTTGATAAGACTGGTGATCGACTCTGCCGATGCTGTGAAGGATTATAATAATGCTCCGCCATGGTTAAAGAAGTTATGTGATGCTTTTGCAGATGGAGTTAATTATTATTTATACAAAAATGCAAAAACAAAACCTGCCATGTTATATCGTTTCAAGGCATGGTACCCGATGCTATGGACCGATGGAAGCATTGGGGCAATAAATACGGCGGGTATAACAACAAGTGATCTCACAGATCTGTATGGAAATGGATCTCTGCCATTTTCCTTTAACGAAAAAGTACAGGAAAAAGAAGACATATCGACGGGCTCAAATGGCTTTGCGTTTTCACCGAAGATTACCGAATCAGGGAATGCCATTCTTTATATCAATCCGCATGTTACTTTTTATTTCCGACCCGAAGTGCATATGGTAAGTGAAGAGGGTCTGAATGCTTACGGGGCAGTTACCTGGGGGCAGTTTTTTATTTACCAGGGTTTCAATGAACACTGCGGCTGGATGCATACATCAAGTGACGTTGATGCCGCGGATAGTTATATTGAAAAACTTTCCAGGACAGCTAAGGGCTGGGTTTATGAATATGATAGTAAGAAAATACCTGTTATTCAAAAACGAATTACTATCAAGGTCAAAAAGGAAAGTGGAATTGAATCCACCAGCATCAATGCTTTTTTTACTCATCATGGACCAATAATGGCAAAAAGGAACGGGCAATGGTTAAGTGTTAAAGCGGATAACCGCCTCATGAATGGCCTGATTCAATGCTGGCAAAGAACGAAGGCAAAAAGTTTTAAAGAATTTAAAAAAACACTGGACCTGAAAGGAAATATTTCCAACAATACGGTGTATGCAGACGGCGAAGGGAACATTGCCTATTGGCACGGGAACAGGGTTCCCCAAAGAGATTATAAGTATGACTGGAGTAAGCCTGCTGATGGCAGCATATCATTGACCGAATGGAAAGGTTATCACAATATTGATGAGACAGTTTATAGCATAAATCCCCCAAACGGATGGTTGCAAAACTGCAATTCAACGCCATTTACTGTTGCTGGTGCGAACAGTCCTAAAAGGGAGAATTATCCCGCCTACATGGCGCCGGACGGAGAAAACTTTCGCGGCATTAATGCAGTAAGAGTGTTAAGCGAAGAAAATAAATATACGATTGATAAAGTGATCAAAGCCGGGTATGATAGAAGATTAGCCGCTTTTGAGGTATTAGTTCCTGCTTTATTAGGAGCATTTGCCCAAAATGTTCATGGCAATGACACGCTTTATGGAAAGCTTTATGAGCCAATTGGAATTTTAAGGAGCTGGGATTTTCGTAGTGATGAAAATTCAGTTGCTACAACATTGGCGATTGAATGGGGGAAGATGATCTCAGAAGGTTTGAATCAGTCGGCCGGTGACGACCAGGTTGAAAGGGCAAAGAATTTTGCTGCAAGCGCCAACGCAAATGACCTGCTTCTGCCACTTGCCGCTACTATCAATGACCTGAATGCAAGATTTGGCAATTGGAAAATTTCATGGGGTGAGATCAATCGTTTTCAAAGAATATCATCAGACATCGAAAATAAGTTTGATGATAATTTGCCAAGTATTCCCGTTGGTTATGCATCATCTACATGGGGAATGCTTCCGTCATTTGTAAGCCGAACTTTTGCCGGCACTAAGAAACGATACGGGTATAACGGCAACAGTTTTGTGTGTGCAGTAGAGTTTGGCAAGAAAGTAAAAGCAAAATCATTGTTAACGGGGGGTGAAAGCGGGGATCCAAATTCCAAACATTTTAGCGATCAGGCTTTGATGTACTGTAAAGGTGAATTCAAGGATGTATTATTTTACAAAGACGATGTGATGAAACATGTAGAAAAAACTTACCATCCTGGTGAATAAAAATAAAAGAGAGTTGCTGTTGCAACTCTCTGATTTAATAAATTGGTCTCGTTAATAGTTATTCTCTGTAGTTACCACAGGTTGTGGTTGTTTCTGGTGATTACCTAATCCACCCAGATTTTTCAGCATATCGCCGCCTTTTTTCTTAATGTCCTCTTTTTGTTCAGGAGACATTCTTGAATATTTATACAACCCGTATGCTGCTGCGGCAAATAACAGACCTAATAGTTTTCTTTGCATAGTTTTCTTTTTTAGGTTTAGAAAATACACTATGAATACTAAAAATATCGTGCCGTAAAATTTAATGAGCGAACAACAATCCAGAATTATTCCACTATACGCAGCTTTGCATAATTCAGCATGATTTTCTTTTCCCCATTGTTCTCAAACTTAATTGTGACAATCGGATTATGTGCAGCTCCTTCCCTTTTTATCACTTCGCCAAATCCGAACTTCTGATGCTCTACTTTATGGCCGACCTGCAGGTTTGAGGTATCACTTGCTTTGAAATCAGACGAAGGAACATGTTCGACTACTTTTGGAGCGGTTGACTTTGGTGTTAAATAGGAAGGAGTTTCACTTTTTGCCGACTGCCTGCTGCCGACTGCTGACTGGCCACCCTCCGCAGGAGTCCTTGCGGACCAGCCTCTCATTCTTTCAAATGCGGTGCCGTTTCCAAACTCACTGCGCTGGTTTTTAGCTCCACCTCCTGCAAAACTGCGGTCAAGAAAATTTTCGGGCAATTCATCGATAAAGCGACTGGGTTCATTTTGAACCAGTGAACCAAAACGATACCGTGTGTTTGCATAAGTGATCCATAATCTTTTTTTTGCTCTTGTGATGGCCACATAAAACAATCTCCTTTCTTCTTCCAGTTCTTCCCTCGTGTTTATGCTAAGCGCATTTGGGAAGAGCATTTCTTCCAGGCCGGCGACAAAAACAACGGAAAACTCAAGACCTTTTGCAGCATGTATCGTCATCACTTTTACCGTGTCCGCATTCGGATCTTTTTCATCGGCATCGGTCAGCAACGTGATCTGTTGTAAATAACTGCCAAGACTTGCAGTGCCTTCACGGCTTGCCACGCCAGGGGCGCCAGCCTCGTTGGGCTCAGATCCTTCCTGTACCACACCCTCTTCATCTATCAGGGAGCGGTTCTGTGTATCGTCCACCCATTCTTTTATCGAGTTTAACAATTCCTGTATGTTCTCGTAACGGGCAACTCCTTCTGCACTCTTATCATTAAAAAGTTCTCGTACAAAGTTTGTCTGCTTGCCAACATGAAAAGCAACTTCGTAAGCATTATGCTTTTTCAACATGCTTTGAAAGCTTTTGATCATTGTTATGAATTCATCGATCACTTCCAGTGTGCCAGCCTTAAAACCAAACGTTTTTGCCCGTTCCAGCACTTCCCACATGCTGATATTATTTTCATTCGCAAAAAGAACCGTTTTGTCTATTGTTGTTTTGCCAATACCTCTAGCAGGGTAATTGATGATCCGTTTCAGCGCCTCTTCATCCCGGGGATTGATGACAACCCTCAGGTAGGCGATATAGTCCTTGATCTCCTTACGCTGGTAGAAACTGATGCCGCCATAAATATGATATGGGATCCCCATGCGGCGTAATGCTTCTTCAAAAGCCCTGCTTTGTGCATTGGTCCTGTATAAGATCGCAAAGTCTTTGTTGAAAAAATGGTTGCGTAACTTTTGCTCCTGTATCGTATCGGCAACGAATTTTCCTTCTTCATTATCGGTCATCGTCCTTACAAGACGTATCTTCTCGCCTTGTGCATTTTCGGTCCAAAGATCTTTTGGTATCTGGCCTTTATTTTTTTTAATGACCTCGTTGGCTGTATTTAAAATGCTTTGGGTACTTCGGTAATTCTGCTCAAGCTTTACC
>DASTIZ010000294.1:0-3714 GCA_035717045.1 Chitinophagaceae bacterium | reverse complement strand
AGTCAAACTTGTACATAGTCTTAGAAAAATTAGGTGATAAGCAAATGCAAGTCTTAAAGGGAAAAAACGATCAGCACTTACAAAGGCACAACGCAAATTAGTTTTGGAAAAGACTAACTTGAGATGTCATGTTTGTGGAGTGGAAATTCAACTGAATGGATTTGACGAAGAAATTTTTGATGATGTAAGTAAGGGGATAAGCGAGGGCGACACTGCTTCACCAATGGAGTAATGAAGTATTTTTTTATATTTATTCTACAAACTGACCAACCAACATTATAATTAGGCAACAAACCACCTATATGAGATTATTTATTCTTGTTGTTGCTGTTGCAGTTTTGACTTGCAAGCAACCATAAGATAAAACCGTTTGCGAGACGCAGACGACAGCGGAGAGACAAGCCCGTCTATCAGCATGCATAAACCAAAACAGAACCCAATGAGAAAAATAAAATATCTAATTATGAAAAGAAACGCCTCATTCATTATCCGCTATTGCTTGACAGGTTTTCTGTTCGGAGCTTCTTTTTGTGGTTACACACAAAACAACGATTCAGTAGCTATGCAGGGCTTCAAATCTTTTCTGGTCAAATGGGAGCAGTGCATCACCCATTTTATAAATGGTGATCCCTCATGCTGGAAACAAAACTCATCACAAACAGATGATGCAACAATTTTCGGAGCATTTGGAGGGTATGGTGAAAAATCATGGAAGGAAGTCGGCCCCCGTTACGATTGGGCTTCATCACAATACAAACCTAGTGGAGCTAAAATAAAAGTTGAATATTTAAGTATTATTGTAGGCAAAGATCTTGCTTATACGGTAGGAATTGAACGAAGCGATGCACTTTTGGGAGACGCTAAAGCAACTGGTCCGAGGGTCTTACGGTCTACCCAGATTTTCAAAAAAGAAAATGGCGTATGGAAACTTTTACATCGTCACGCAGATCCCTTAATTGAAAAGAAAGCTCCCAATACAAATTAGCATCTCGTATGTTGTCCTAAGAAAAAACGAAAAATAAATCCTTATGTTAAACGAAGTGAAATCCCCCAAAACGGGAAGAAAAATAAATCATTTTTGCACATATCGCTTGACGGCTTTGTAGCAGCACCGAACGGGGAAATGAACTGGATGAAGATTTAATTATTTCAATTTGGACTTCGCAAGAAAGCCGTTAACATCCAACCAGTGCATGAATGCATCGAACCAACGATTACTGGTTCGATTGGGATTACCAAGGCCGAAACCATGTCCGCCATTTTGATAAAGATGAAACTCAACCGGGATGCCTGCTTTGAACCAGGAATCAATAATACCAAACTGGCCCCTGAAAAGAAAATCATCAGTGGCAATGACATTGAACATCGGCGGAGCATTTTTTGGCACTGTTACGGGGCCCATACCACCATAGATAGGTCCAATGAAAGCTAATTTCATGATCTTAGAGTTCAATGTACAGTGCATAGTGAGACCTGCACCTGCTGAAAAACCGATCATACCTATTCTGTTGGTGTCGATGCCCCATTTCGCAGCATTTTTCACGATCATATTGTATGCGGCCTCAGCATCCTGTAACTGGTTACTCAGATCAAGCTGCGGTGGACGTGGTGGTGTTGTTGTACCTCTTGAAGAATCGGTGGAAGGAGTAAAACGTGGACGATTCATCCAGGCTTTAAAACTATCGAGCGGCTCCACAGTGGGATGTAGCCGGTATTTAAGTACAAATGCAGTAACTCCTTTTGCTGCGAGTGCCTCAGCCACTTCCCATCCTTCATTTCCCATAGAGAGCCATCGAAAACCTCCACCGGGTGCAACGATCACGACTGCACCATTCGCCGTTCCCGGTTTCGGAAAAAAAGGAGTCAGCGTGGCAGCAGTGATATTGCGGGCCATCGGATCACCCCATTGCCTGAACCACGTTTCAGAAGCTGGTTGATCTTTAACGCCACCTGTATTGAGAGGGATCGCATTTGGCTCAGCAGGAGTAGCGAGTGGATATATAGTTCCGTCTTGTGCGAATGTGAACTCAGCAAAGAGGATTGAACAAATCAAAAAGATTTTCTTGGATAAATTCTTAAAAGTACAAGACATAGTAAAGTTGATTTTGATTTTCAATTCTGTTGACGTCCTTTTGTAATGATCATTGTTTCTGAACATCAGGTATGTCAACTTATAGTTTAAGTTAGATTAAGGTTTATGGCCTTCGATCTCCTGCAATATACTCCGCTATCCTTTGGCAGACTTCTATAATTCAACACTGGGAAATTTTGTATGTTCTGTCCGCCCGGGTCTTGCCCCCAGCCAGTACCTGCCTACCGGCAGGTTTACCTACCGGAGGTAGGCAGGCAACTAATTGAATGAAGCAACAATAAAAATGGAACCTTATATTGAACGAAGTGAAATCCCGCAAAGCGGGAAGAAAAATAGTTTGATTTATGCACATCTCGCTTGACGGTCTTTAGCAGGACCGAACGGAGAAATGGACTGGACGAATATTAAATTATGAATTCAGAATAATGAATTATGAATTCTGCACATTACGTAACATTCATAACTCATAATTCTAAACTAGATTGTATCTTCCTGTTCATAACAAGCACCACTAATTATGGAAGTACACCACCATGCCCACACTGCAGACCCCGGTTTGCACCGGGGCAAGAAAAAATGGACACATTATTTCTGGGAATTCCTGATGTTATTCCTTGCTGTATTCTGCGGATTTTTAGCTGAATATCAACTAGAGCATAAGATTGAAAAAGACAGGGAAGAACAATTTATCAGTTCCCTTGTGTCAGATCTGAAAGATGATACGATTAGCATATCAAAACAAATTGAGTATGTCAAAACCGGTATAATATATTTCGATTCATTAAGTTTTTTATTGCAATCACCCGATTTGGCCAGAAAACACGGGGAGTCTATATATCATACGGCCAGGTTAGGTGTACGACTAACACCGCTGGTAAATAACAACAGAACCATTGATCAGCTAAAAAATTCAGGAGGCTTTCGGCTTATTCATGACCAGGAAACATCCAATCGAATAATGAAATACTATTCAGAATTTCCTGAATTACGAAAGATCGAGGAAATATTTAGTGACGAGAATGTGGCATTTAAAGAAGTGGCTTCAAAAGTCATGGATCAATCTGTATACCGATCTCAAATTAATCCTGATAATTCTGTAGCAAGAATACCAGGCAATTTGCGATTGCTTACATATGATTTAACCACATTGAATCAACTTGGCTTTTATGCTGTGCAAATGAATGGCAGTCGTACGGGAATATTGCAATTGCTTCGAAAATTAAAAAGATCGGCTGAAGAATTGTTAATGTACCTGGAGAAAGAATATCACCTCCAATAATTTTTCATGGAAGTACATCATCACCCGAAAGCCCGGCAGGCAGGCAACAATAAAAGAAGAACCTTATGAAAAAAATAATTTCATTTATGCACATATCGCTTGACGGTTTTGTAGCAGGACCGAAAGGAGAAATGG
This sequence comes from Chitinophagaceae bacterium, assembly GCA_035717045.1. Classification (GTDB taxonomy): domain Bacteria; phylum Bacteroidota; class Bacteroidia; order Chitinophagales; family Chitinophagaceae; genus VBAS01. Next base: position 208 of record DASTIZ010000294.1, on the reverse strand, counting down.
ATTGGATCAAAGTTGATGAAGAAATTTTTGATCATGTCGGCAAGCGGGTAAGCGGAGGCGACACTGCATTATATGGACGGGTAACTTACCAGATGATGGAAAGCTACTGGCCAACCGCAGCAGACAAACCGAATGCGAGCAAGCATGACATTGAGCATTCAGAGTGGTATAGCAAAGTTCACAAAGTTGTTTTATCAAAAACAATGAA